>DUGU01000133.1 GCA_013331215.1 Methanoregulaceae archaeon | reverse complement strand
CGCCGACCTCCTCGGGCTCGACGAGCCCGTCCTCTGTGTCTCGGCAGACCTGCCCTGCCTCACGGCCGAACTCGTCGGTGAGGTCGTCGCGGCCTACGAGGCGCAGGCGCTCCCGGCGCTCTCGGTCTGGGTCCCTGTAGAGGACGAGAACAACGTGAACGCGCCCTGCATCGAAGAGGTCGACGGACGCCGGGCCGTTCCCGCCGGGATCAACGTCCTCGACGGCGGACGGATGAACGGAGCCCAGGAGGAGACGAGGCTGCTCCTCGACGACCCCCGCCTCCGCCACAACGTCAATACCCAGGACGCGCTGAAGGCCGCGGAAGCGTTTCTTGCCTCGGCAGAATCGCCGCAAGCATCGGACTGCAATCACCGAAAAAAGGATATCGACCGCAGCACGAGATAAAAGGCATATGCAGACCTCGCGGGAGATCGAGCTCGAGGGGCACATCATCGACTCGGGAATCATGACCCAGGTCTTCGACCGGATCATGGACCGCGGCGGGTCGTTCGAGATCCTCGAGTTCGAGGTGGGCAAGCATAAAACCGACCCCTCCTACGCGCGCCTGACCGTCGGTTGCGAGGATCCTGCCACACTCCAGCTGATCCTCTCGGACCTCCACCGGCTCGGCGCACGGCAGCCCGTGGTCGAGGACGCAGCCCTGGAGCCGGCCGAGGCCGACCGGGTCGCGCCGCGGGGGTTCTATTCGACCACGAATTACCCGACCGAGGTGAAATACCGTGATACGTGGCTACCGGTCGAGGGGATCGAGATGGACTGCCTGGTCACGGTCGACCCGGACATCGCCACCGCGCAGTGCCTCCCGTTCTCGAAGCTGACGCAGGGAGCCCTCGTCGTGGTCGGTGAGGAGGGCGTCCGTGTCCATCCGCCCGAGCGGCCGCGCGAGACCACGACCTTCGAGTTCATGCACGGTACGGTCTCGTCCGAGCGGCCGAGCGAGACCCTGATCCGGCGGATCGCCGGCGAGATGGCCGTGTTGAAGCGAGAGGGCGGCCGCATCGCGCTCGTGGGCGGCCCGGCGATCGTCCACACCGGCGCGGGTCCCGCCCTGGCATGGCTGGTCCGCGAGGGCTACATCGACGTCCTCTTCGCGGGCAACGCGCTCGCGACCCACGACATCGAGTGCAGCCTTTACGGGACCTCGCTGGGCATGGACCTCGCGACGGGCACCCCCGTTCGGGACGGGCACCGGAACCACCTCGATGCCATCGCGGAGATATTGCGGGCCGGCTCGATCGCGGCCGCGGTCGAGCAGGGGGTCGTCCGGAGCGGGATCATGTACGAGTGCGTCCGGCGCGGCGTCCCGTACGTCCTCGCCGGCTCGATCCGCGACGACGGTCCCCTTCCGGACGTGATCACGGACACGGTCGCGGCCCAGGACGCGATCCGGGCGCAGCTGCCGGGGTGCGGGATGGTCCTGATGATCGGGACGCTGCTCCATTCGATCGCAGTCGGCAACTGCCTCCCGGCCGGGGTCAAGACGATCTGCGTCGACATCAATCCGGCCTCGGTCACCAAGCTGATGGACCGGGGCACGATGCAGGCGATCGGGGTCGTCTCGGACGCGGGAACCTTCCTGCCCCTCCTGGCGCGCTCCCTCGGGTTCGACGGAGACGCGCCCGCCTACCGCGTGAGCGGCATGCAGTAGGGCCGTTCGTTCTCAAGCACGAACTCCCACTCTTTTTTGCAATCGCAGGGGATCGCCATCGCCTCGACGAGGCGTGACCGCTCGGCCGTGAGCGAGTAGTCGCGGATGGCGTCGACGATCTCGCGGTCGCATGATCCGCAGTTGTGCGGGCCGCGACTCCTTCCTCCGCCGAGGGGATCGGAGCTGACGTGCCGTCCGGCATCGAGCAGGATCTTCAGGACGGACCAGAGGTACGGCGGCCGGTACGCGCGCCGCTGCCAGTACCACTCGAGCTCGGTCCGGCGCTGGACCGTGCAGGGATTCATCGAGACGAGGTCTGCGTGTGGCGAGACCTCGGCGATCGACCGCGCCATGTCCTCGATCGCCTCGGCCTCGGTCAGGAAGAGAGGCTTGTGCAGCAGGTAGGCCTTAACGCCTGCGCCGGCCTCTCGGGCCTCGCGGACCGCGTGAAGATACATCGCGTACGAGAATCCCTTGTCAATCGACTTCTCGCGCACGAGATCGTTCGTGGTCTCGAGACCGATCGCGACGTAAACGGGCCTGGCCACCGACCCGTCGTCGAGGTGTGAGGCGAGGTCGTCGAGCCGCGAGCGGTCGACGTACTCCGGCCGGGTCTCCACAATGAGAGTTCGCCCGCGGAAGGAATCGCCGATCGCGTCGAGCGCGGCAGGCGGTACCTCGCCGGGGTCGAGGAGGCTGCCCGAGCTGAAGACCTTGACCAGGTCGAAGTCGCACCCATCGTACTCCCGGCGGACATATGCGAGCTGCGCACGGACCAGCGCCTCGGCGTCCTCGATTCGCCCGTGCCGCTCGTGGCGGTACGAGCACATCCGGCACCGGCGCCAGGAGCATCCGGGGGTTTTGAGGATCACGGTCAGGCTCGGGACGACCCGGTCGTCGAGCCGGTCCGTTCCGGTCCAGGAGGCCAGCGGCCGCTCTTCGTTCATGACGTGAAGCGTTTAATACGTCCCGGAGCAATAGAAATGTTGCGTTTCCGGCCCCCGATCCACGCCGGGGGCTCTTTGGAGCCGATACGATGACGAGACGACTGCTTCTCCTGCTCTGCCTCTGCCCGCTGCTGATCGCGGCGGCTTCGGCCTATATCGTGACCATCGACGCGCCCCGCACCCTGACCGCGGGCGAACCACTCGTCGTGAACGGGACCTCGACCCTGCCGGCCGGGTACACGCACGACCTCGTTCTCTACAGCGGCCCGTCCGAGCGAGCCCGAACCACCATCGTGGTCCAGCAGGGCGGGAGCTTCTCCGCCCGCTTCGACACGACGGGCCTTCCGACGGGCGACTACAAGGTCGAGCTCGTCCCGCCGGCCGACCCTGGCTTCTTCGGCTCCGCCTCGGTCACGAATCGAATCGTGACCATCATCGACCGGTCGAAGGAGGTCACCGTGACCTCGCCCGTGGCCCAGACCGACGTCAACAACCTGACCGTGGCCGGCACCGCACCGGGTAAGCTGAGCGGCTCCATCGCGATCGCCGTGACGGGACCGGGGAACTACACTTTCGGGCCCGAGTACGTCCGGACCGATGCGAACGGCGCGTTCTCGAAGTCGGTCCCGATCCCGGGCCCCGGAGCGTACCAGGTCGCGCTCTCGGACCCGGCGGGCCTGATCACGCGGTATACGGTGACCGTCTCGGGAGCGACGCAGACAACGACCACCGTGACCGTACCCTC
>DUGU01000308.1 GCA_013331215.1 Methanoregulaceae archaeon | reverse complement strand
AGCAGGGTTCGTCCATCAGGATCACGTCCGGCTCGACCGCGAGCGACCGGGCGATACAGAGCCGCTGCTGCTGCCCGCCCGAGAGGCCGAGCGCGGACTCACCGAGGCGGTCCTTCACCTCGTCCCAGAGCGCGGCGTCCCGGAGCGAGCGCTCGACGATCTCGTCGAGCTTGCCTTTGTGTTTCTCTCCGTGGACACGGGGGCCGTAAGCGATGTTCTCGAAGATCGACTTCGGGAACGGGTTCGGCTTTTGAAAGACCATCCCGACCCGTTTCCGGAGTTCGACCACGTCGTAGGAGGGGTCGTTGACATTCGTTCCGTGATAGAGGATCTCGCCCTCGACACGGCAGTTCGGTACCAGGTCGTTCATCCGGTTGAAGCACCGGAGCAGGGTCGACTTGCCGCAGCCCGATGGGCCGATCAAGGCTGTGACCTGGTGCGGGCGGATGGGTATGGTGACCTGCTTGAGCGCCTGGACAGGACCGTACCAGAGGTCGAGACCCCTGGTCTCGATGATCATATCGGTTATGGACGGGGACGGTTGTGTCATCTAGAGCCTCAGGGTCGTGTGGTATCGGTTGCGGATGTAGATCGCCACAGCATAGAACGCGCAGACAAGCAGAATGAGCACCACCGCGGTGCCGTACTTGTTGGTCTCCGCGCCGGGCACGTTGGTGGCCAGAATGAAGAGGTGGTACGGGAGGGCCATGACGGGGTCGAAGACCGAACCCGGAAGGTTCCGCTGAGAGAAGACGACGGCGGTGAAGAGGATTGGCGCGGTTTCGCCGGCCGCGCGCCCGATCGAGAGGATCCCCCCCGTGATGATGCCCGGTGCTGCGGGTGCCAGCACCACGCGGCTGATCGTCTGCCACCGCGTCGCCCCGAGCGCGAGCGAGCCCTCGCGCAGCCCCTGCGGTACCTGCCGGAGCGCCTCCTCGGTCGTCCGGATGATCGTCGGGAGGATCATCAGCCCGAGCGTGATCAGGCCCGCGAGCAGCGAGACCCCGAAGTTGAGGAAAAGAACCAGGAATGTGAAGCCGAAGAGGCCGAAGACGATCGAGGGAGTGCCGTTCAGCAGGTCGACCGCGGTGCGAATGACGTAGGTGAGCCGGTTCTCGCGCTGGTACTCGGCGAGATAGACCGCAGCACCGACACCGAGGGGGAGCGCGAAGGCCATGGAGCCCGCTACGAGGTAAAGGGTGCCGACGATCGCCGGGAAGATGCCACCCTGGCGGCCCAGATCCCTCGGCCCGGTGGTCAAGAACTCCCAGGAGAGCGCTGGTAGCCCGTTCGAGAAGATGTTGAAGAGGATGATTCCGAGGATCAGGATCACGGCTCCGACGGCCGCGTAGAGGAGGGCGAAGGCCAGCTGCTGGCTCTGCTGCCGGGAGAGACGGGGGAGGAGGAGAGCGAGCACGGTGATAACGACCAGGGCCGCCCCGGCATAGACGAGGCCGCCCATAGAGCCGATCACGGCCGCGACAAGGAGCGCGGCCAGGGCGAGGAGGACCGTTCCGATCAGCGGATGACTCATGATGCCGGCAAGACGGGACGGTTTGACCTTCGCCTGGCCGCACTTCCCCTCCCCGGTCGTCTGGGCCTTCAGTCGCTTCAGGATGCTGGTCGCCCCGAGGTTGACGGCGAGCGTGATCAGGAGGAGAACGGTCGCGACCGCGAAGAGCGCGTGGTAGTGGAGCGAGCCGATCGCGACCTCGCCCATCTCGATCCCGAGGGTCCCGGTCAGGGTCCGCACGGGCGAGAGGATGTTCGTGATCGGGGAGGGGATGATCGCGGCGTTCCCCGTCACCATCAGGACGGCCATGGTCTCGCCGATGGCACGCCCCATGCCGAGGATGATGGCGGCCGTGATCCCCGAGATGGCAGCCGGCACGACGACCCGGATGATCGTCTGCCACCGCGTCGCCCCGAGCGCGAGCGAGCCCTCGCGGAACTCGCGCGGCACCGCGGAGAGCGCGTCCTCCGTGACCGAGATGATCGTCGGGAGGGACATGACCCCGAGAAGGATCCCGCCGGCCAGCACGGACTCGCCGGAGGGGACGGCGAACGTCACCCGGATCCATTCGACGAGCACGATCAGGCCGAAGAACCCGAAGACGACCGAAGGGATGCCGGCAAGGAGTTCGATCGCCGGCTTGATCGCGGCCTTGACACGGTACGGAGCGAGCTCGGAGAGGTAGATCGCCGATGCGATCGAGAGCGGTACGGCAAAGACCATGGCGGTGAGCGTGACCAGCAACGTGCCGACGATCAGCGGGAGGATGCCGTAGGCGGGAATGACAAAGGTCGGGCTCCAGGTGGCGCCCGTGAGAAACGGGACGAGACCGATCTCCCGGAAGGCGGGTAGGCCGTCCCCGACCAGGAAGAGCAGGATGAAGAAGACGCTGATGACCGAGACCAGCGCGCACAGCAGCCAGACGCCATAGATGGCGAGCTCCCGGCTTGCCCGCGGCTTGGAGATCCGCGGTGCGTCGGCGGCCGTAAACGTCTGGGGCATGAGTTAAAAGAGGAGACGAGGGAGGCTCACGCCGTCCTGATGATCGAGACGAACCCCTGCTCCTCGACGATCTTCTGTCCGTCGGGGCTGAGCGTGAAGTCGATGAAGTCCTTCGCGAGCCCGGTGGCATCGCCGCTCGTCAGGTAGAAGAGCTGGCGCGAGAGCGGGTAGGTGCCCGTGACCACGTTTGTGACGGTGGGCGGGATACCGGTGCCGTTGACCGAGATGTTGAGCGCCTTGACCGTGGAGTCGATGTACCCCATCCCGACGTAGCCGATTGCGCCCGGGTTCGGGACGACCGATGACTTGACCGCACCGTTCGAGTTCTTCTCGAGCATGGACGACGTGGTCGACGTGTTGCCCATGATGGCCGTGTTGAAGAACTCACGCGTGCCGGAGGCCGAGTCGCGGCCGATCACCACGATCGGCTGGGCCGGCCCGCCGACGTCCTTCCAGCTGGCGGCCTTGCCCGAGTAGATGTCCTTGATCTGGGCGAGCGAGAGCTGCGAGACGGCGTTCGAGGGGTGGGCGATCATGACGATGCCGTCACGGGCCATGGGGATGACCTTGAGGTCGGGATACTTCGCCTTCTCGGCGTCCTGGACATTTCGGGACGACATGCCGATCTCGGCGGTCTTCCCGCCGGCCGCCTGCACGCCGACACCCGAGCCACCGCCGGAGATCTGAACGTCCGCGCCGGAGTTCAGGGCCTGGTATGCCTCGGCCAGTGCCTGTGCGATGGGCAGGACCGTAGTCGAGCCGGTGACCGAGATCTTGCCCTTGGCGCCGTTCGAGACGAACGTCCCTGCGGTCGCGGGAGCGGTCGTGACCGGCAACGCGGTCGCGCTCGTGGCGCTGATGGTCGTGGTCGTTGCGATCGTCGCGGTCGAAACCGTCGTCGAGGGCGCTGGTGTCGGGGTCGGCGTGGCCGAGCCGCCGGTACCCGTGCAGCCGGCAACGAACAGCGCGCCGATGACGACGGCGGCCATTCCGAGCAGGAGGAGAGTGGTACTGTGGGACTTCATGGTTTCATATCTCTTACCCCGTGACGAGTATAGGGATATTCGACGGAGAATCAATAGCCGTATCGAGACTATTGAGAAGAAAGGAGAGGTATTGAATAGATTGATAGCGCACCCTAGATCGGCGATCATGGACATACGGCGCGTTCAGATGACCGGGGGGTCGTCTCTGGTGGTCACGCTTCCCAAGGAGTGGACCACGGCCATGCAGATCCGGAAGAACGACCCCGTCCGGATCACGGCGCAGCCCGACGGGACGCTCCTGATCTCGGCCGCGATCACCGACGACCAGGTGCAGCGGATAAAGGAGCTGGACGCGAGCACGTGTACGAACCCGACGTTCCTCTTCCGGACGCTGATCGGCTGCTACATCGCCG
>DUGU01000050.1 GCA_013331215.1 Methanoregulaceae archaeon | reverse complement strand
TCAGCGGCCCAGCGCCTCGTCCATGAGCTCCCTGAGCAGCGCCCGTCCCCGCGGCGACTCGAAGAAGGCAATAAACGGATGCGGCCCGGGCTGCTCGCCGTCGACCGGGGCCTGGTCCAGCTGGAGCCTCAGGCGGATCGCCCGGTCCACGAACTGATCGACGGACCCGTACTCGCCCCGGCGAACGAGGTCCTCGATCGCGGCGTTGAACCGCGGATCGATCCGTGCGGTGATCTGTTCCTCTGTCATGCGTGTCTCACTCCAAATTCTCTACAGTCTTCCGTCATCCCGACTGCCCGACCGCCGGCAGGTCAGCGCCGGCCTCAATTCCCCGCCGCACCTCCCGCTGGTAGCACGCGTCGCAAAGCCGGCCAGCCTCGCCCGTCCACGTCGCCGGCGCCAGGTCGCAGATCGAACATCGGCCAACCGATGCGGTGACTCTTCGCATCGTTGAGGGATGGATCACGGCCGGCAACGGGGTGATCTTCGCCTGCTCCCGCTCGACGGCCGCGCCGTAACAGCGCTTGCAGAGCCGGCGCCGCTCCTTCGTCCCGCGGACCCACTTCTCCCGGAAGTACGACGGCTTCGTGCCGCAGACCGCGCACGGCTCCCACTCGGGATCACCGATCGCCACGAACCGGTGCGGGTCGATCGCAGGTCGTTCAGCAGTTTCAGCAGACGGCCGATGTGCTGAAAGAACTGAAGTCGAAGCATTGGCTCCCGATTCATCTCTATCGCCCGATTCGCCGTTTCCCTCGTCGACTCTTTCAGCAGCGGGGGTGGAGACAGGGGGAGCGGCCGTTCCGGAAGCCCGATCGCCGGCTGTATGCATCGATCTGCTGAAAGTCGCGGTTTTTCTTTCGGCGGCATTCGTCTCGTTCGGGGATTCGCGCGATGGATGCTCTTTGATGGTTCTTTCAGCAGGTCTATCAGCAGGGTCGGGCCTGCTGAAACTGCTGACAGACCCCGCCTCCTCGAGCCAGACCTGGCCCGCGTACTGCGACTTCCGGTACGCCTCCTCGTTGAACGTGAAGACCAGCGACCGCCGCTTCACGTCCCGGCCCTCGCCGTCGATCTCCGAGACCGTCTGGTCCACGAGCGAGAGCGCCGGCGACTTGTCCAAGAGGCCCGGATAGCGGCTCCCGCGCGAGTCATACCCGAGCATCAGCCGCCGCGCCTTCTGATAGTTCCACCCGGTCCACCGCTGCAGGTCCGGGATGTCGAACCGCTCGGCCCGGTAGTGGGACGCGAGCGAGAGCACGAGCTGCTCGTTGCGGTCGAACTTCGACGTCAGCGAGCCGCCGGTCGTATGGAGCTCGACAAAGAGCGCTGCCGCCGCATCGAAGTCCTCCTCGGTCGCGACGAGCGTCAGCCGGCCGTCCTTGAGCGTCCGCCGTTCGCGGCGGTAGAGGTTGATCAGCGCGTTGCTGCGGATCATGTCGAAGAGGACGTCCGGGTTCCGGCGGTTCCGGATCGAGGCCATGCGGATGCGGCGGGCGAACGGGAGCTGGACATAGACCAGCCCCTGCTCCTTGAGCAGCCACCACATCTCGCGGCAGACCCGGAGCTCGAACCGGTCCCCGATCGCCTCGTCCGGCTCCCGGGCCTCGAGTTCGAGCTTGCGGCGGAAGACCTCGCGGTCCTGCTCCTCGGAGTCGTCGACCCAGCAGGTCAGCATTCTATTCAGGACCTGGTCGTCGTAGAGCGAGGAGACGTTCGCGAGCCACCAGGCGCACCGCTCCGGTATGGTGCAATGCTGGATCTTCCGGTCTTTGTTCACGACGCGCATCCGGACGCGCTCGGTGAACTTCGTGGTCGACTCCTTGAGCACCTCCTGCAGCTCCTCGGAGAGCGCAATGTCGTCGAGCAGCAGGACCGTCCCCGGGCTGATGTCGTCGGAGTAGTAGAGCGCCTTGTTGCTCATGCGCTCGGCGAGCCGGTAGGACTTCGGCACCTGCCGCAGCATGGCCGTCATGCCCGAGCTCTTTCCTTTTCCGCTCTCGCCGGTGACGTAGACATGGAGGCCCCTCGAGTTCCCGACCGTCTGCGAGGCAATGGACATGATCAGGCAGCGGGCGAGGGTCTCGTCTCCGACGTGGTCCCCGCCGAAGCAGTCGAGGAAGTACTGCACGGGGTCCCCGTGCTCCAGCACCGCCCTCGCTTTCGCGACGACGGCCGGATCGGCCTCCGGCGATACGGGGGACGACGGGGCCGCGGGACCGGGAGTTTCCGGGGCTACCCCCTCTCCCGACGGCGGGGATGATGGGGCGGGTCCCCCGGCCGACGCACTGGGAGCAGTCTCGCCTCGCGCCTGCGGGGGCCGGTCGGCGAGCTCCGCGGCGGCCGCGATCGCAGGAGAGGCCGGCCGCTCGGCGTACGCGGGCTCGAGCCGGGCGCGGAGCTCCTGCCAGCACTGCGTCCCGCCGCCGCAGGAGTCGTGCTTGCAGCCGGCGTGGATGGCGCCGTTCGGGAACTGGACGGCATACGCGCCGTCCGCGTGGGCGTCGGAGAACGGGCACTGCGCCAGGGTGTAGAGCATGCCGCCCTGCCAGGGCTTCTCGGCCGCGACGGCGATCCCGTGCGCGTCGAGCCATCCCCTGAGATCGATCGCCCCACCGCTCGGAACGGTCGCGGCCGCGAAGAGCCGCTCCGGCGTTTCCGTTTCGGGCAGGGGCGCGGCGAGCGCCCGGAGGAGTTCGACGGAGACGACCCCGGGCTCGTACGGCCGAGCCACGATCGCCGATCGCCGGTGCGGCCGGTCCTTCGTCGAGTCGCCCTTCCGGCCGACCGTGCCGTAGCATTTCCAGATCCGCGCCGCGTTGTAGTTCGCCGTGTCTACCTTCGCCGCGGCCGTCGAGAAGCGCGCGTCGAGCGCTGCGAGCGCGCCCTTCACGAGCGCCGTCGAAACCGGATCGTTCGGCAGGTCGATCCGGTAGAGGAGGTGCCCCCCGTTCCCGCTGTCCGCGACGACCGGCGTTGGCCAGCCGAGCTCCGCGAGCCCTTCGCGGATCCTGCGCGCCGTGGCGCAGGCCTCGTGGTGCTCCTCCGCGGTAGACGAGACGCCGCTCGGGCAGACCGGGTCGACATCGATCGGGAGCCAGCGCCGGCGGACGATATCCGCGTCGGCCGTGGTCGCGTCCTTCCCGCTCAGCCGCGACTGCACGCGGTTTGCGCGGCGGGCGAGCAGCGCGGGGTTGACGGGGTTGAGCGTGACGTAGATGCCGCGGTGCTCGCCCGCGGCGTCCATCGGCTCGGCCGCGTCCGCGAGGAGGGCCGGGTCGTCGAAGTACCCCGACGCCACCCGGCCGTCGCGGCCGAGCGCGCGGAGCTCCGCGACGCTGCCGGGCTCGAGGAGGAACTCGAGCGCCTCGAGGACCGGCCGGAACGGCCGGTCGCCGACGTCGCCGTTCATGACGACACCTCCGCGCGATGCACTTCCCGGGGCCGCTCTGGCTCCGTCGAAGGCTCATCCCGCTGTCTGCGCCACCGGCGGTAGTCCTCGACGGTCGACCGGAGCTTCTGCAGGTTGGCCTTCGACCGGACCCGGCTCCGCGCCCGGGCCGCAGCCACGATCTCCTCGACCGGCGCGGCCATGAACCAGGCGTCGCTGCCGCCGGCGACGGCCAGCGCGAGGAACCGCCGCCACTCCAGGAGGACCGACAGGCTGTAGCGCCGGTACCGGATCGCGTCCAGGTAGTCCTCGACCGAGCTGCCGGGGGGCATCAGGAGGCCCCCAGGCGGACGAGCCAGTCCGCCGGCACCGAGCCGCGCACGACCGCGACCAGGCGATAGCGACTGATGATGTACATCGCCCCCTCGAGGACGAAGCAGATCCACCGGCGGTCGGCGCCCGGCCAGGCCACGGCGTCGCCGGAGAGGCGGACGCGGTTGCCGAAGAAGAGCAGGTGACGGAGCGCCTCGAGCCCGAGCGCGTACGTCCGGTCCTCGGCGAGGAGCTCGATCCCGCCGTCGTCGCTCCGCATGATCACGACGGGGTCCGCGGGCACGCGGACGCACGCGTCGGTTTCGGAACCCTTATCACCGCGTTCCGACGACGTTGTTGTTGGTCCTTCCCCGATACCTCGCTGGAACCTGGCATTTGTGGGAGGGCCGCTTATTCTTGTTGACATCTTTTTCACTCCCGGGAGCGGACGAGCTCGCGCTCCGCCACGAGACGCCCGCGGAGGTTCCGCGAACCCTGTTCGGCCGTTGCGACGAGTTCATTCCGCTCTCCTTCGTGCTCGACCGCGCCGATGGAGCGGCCGACAGGAGATATGCCACTTTCTTATAGGTATAAATGTACGTAGGCGGTGTGAAAGTAAACGGGGCTGTTGGAGGGCGGGCGGGGGCCGTTCTACGCTCTCTCCATTCCGGAATGGCCGCATCCGAAGGATTACCCGTTACCACGGGGAACCACTGCTGTATATGGCCGTATCCGTGTCCATCCGGATCGGTACCGGGACGAAGGAGCGGCCCGATGCGCTCGAGGTCCATCCGCCGGAGACCTGCGACAACGTGATCGTACGGCTCACCGGGATGGCGATCGACGACGAGCCGCTGTTGCAGGAGGACCTCGCCGCCCTGGAAGAAGGATATGCCGATATCCGGGCCGGCCGGGTTCATGCCATCGCGGACGTCAAGCGCGAGTTCGGGATCGAATGATCTGGACGCTGATCCTCACGGATCGAGCCCGCGCCGACATCCGGCACCTCTACCCGCCGCCGAGGCAGCGGATCATCGAGCTCCTGGAATGGCTGGCGGGTCGGGAGAACCCGTCTCATCATATCGGCAAGCTGCAGGTCCTGCCCGACTTCTCGTTTCGGACCGGAGATTATCGTGCGCTGCTCAAATGAAGAAATGGGGGAATTAAGGGTATAGTGGCAAACTAGCC
>DUGU01000307.1 GCA_013331215.1 Methanoregulaceae archaeon | reverse complement strand
CGGGCGGACCGGGCCGCCCGGCGAGGCGTACGCGAGCAGGTCGAGGTCCGTGAAGGTCGGGTTCATGCTCCTCCCGAGGTAGATCAGCGTATCTTCCGGCAGAGTCGGCCGTGACGGTACCTGCTGCATCGCACTCTCCTGGATTGCACGCCCCGCGGAGCTCGGCGCCCCTCGGAGACGCCGCTTCGATCAGGTTATTGCCCTCCATGGAAAGATAAATGATTATGCCATCGGCATGCAGGATTGTGGCAAATCCCTCCACCGTCTTTCGGGAAGAGCTCGACGACTGGGCCCTCCTCTTCAATCCCGACACGGGGGCCGTGTACGGTCTGAACCCGGTGGGAGCGTTCATCCGGAAGAATATGGACGGCAGGCACTCCGTCCGGGACTTTGCGGACCTCGTGACCGAGCACTTCGAGGACGTCTCCCCCGAGGTGGAGAAGGAGGTCTCGGCATTCGTGGAAGAACTGGTCGAGAAGGGGTTCGCGGAGTACCGAGAGTCGTGACCATGCCCCGGGTAATGAGGACTCCGCGCACGATCGAGATCGACATCACGAACCGGTGCAATCTCCGCTGCGAGTACTGCTACCATTTCTCGAGCGAGGGCGATGTCGCGTCGGACCTCCCGACGGACGAATGGCTGGCGTTCTTCGACGAGCTCGGCCGCTCTTCCGTGATGGAGGTCACCCTCGGCGGGGGGGAGCCGTTCGTCCGCGAGGACATCACGGAGCTGATCGACGGGATCGTCCGGAACCGCATGCGGTACTCCGTCCTCTCGAACGGGACCCTCATCACCGAGGACCAGGCTGCCTTCCTGGCCGGGACGCGCCGGTGCAATCATATCCAGGTCTCCATCGACGGATCTGCCCCGGAGGTGCATGAGAGCTGCCGGGGTGCGGGGACTTTCCGGCGGGCGGTGCACGCGATCGAGGTATTGCAGGCGCACGGGGTGCCCGTGGCCGTGCGGGTGACCGTCCACCACCGAAACGTCCGCGACCTTCCGAACATCGCGCGGTTCCTCCTCGACGACCTGGGACTGCCGTCGTTCTCCACGAACGCGGCGTCGTACCTCGGACTCTGCCGGGACCATTCTGCGGGGATCGCGCTCACCGTCGAGGACCGGGTGCTCGCGATGACGACCCTCGAGTCGCTCAACGAACGTTACGGCGGAAGGATCCAGGCGGCAGCGGGCCCCCTGGCCGAGGTCCGCATGTGGCGGGAGATGGTCCGAAAGACGGCCGAGGGGAGTGCCATGGGGGACTGTGCCGGGGGCTGCCTCTCGTCGTGCGGCGGGGTCTTCTCCAAGCTGGCCGTGCGCGCCGACGGCGTCTACATCCCCTGCACCCTCCTGCCGGGGACCGTGCTGGGGAGGATCACTGTCGACGATCTCGCGGACCTCTGGAGCAACCACCCCGAACTGGAGCGGCTGCGAACCCGGCAGACGCTGCCGCTCGCCGGGTTCGAGGAGTGCGGAGGGTGCGACTATATCCCGTACTGCAGGGGCGGTTGCCCGGGCCTGTCGTATACCCTGACCGGAAGCCCCTACCGGCCGAGCCCGGACGCGTGCCTCCGGCGGTTCCTGCGGGAGAGCGGTCTCGGTCCCGGGTCGTTTCTCGCGGGAAACGGCGTCACGCCATGAGGTTCCAGAACTCCCCTTCTTTCGAGATCCGCAGGGTCGCATGGTCGACGTCGAGCAGGATCTCCTTTGCGCCGAGCAGCAGCTGCCGCTTATGCCGCAGTTTCTCCTCGAACGAGAACGAGCGCCAGTACCTCGAGTAGATCTCGAAGGAGCTCGTCACGATACCGTCGACCCCCTCCGAGAGCGAGACGGGCATGACGGCGTCGTCCGTGGATTGCTCGATGAGGTAGATCTCCCGTAGCGGATACCCTTCGTTGATGTCGACGTACCGGCCGAGGGCCCTGTCTTCGTTCGGCTCGAGCCAGGCGCTCCACGTCGGCAAGCCGTGGGCGCGATAGATGCCGTCCTGGCCCCTGACGACCGCGATCATATCGTCGGAGATCGCCCGCCACGGAGGGCCGATGCGCCGCGCGGCCGTCGTCTTCCCCCTGCCGCTCGGGCCGATCAGGGCGGAAGCGAGGCCGTCTCTCTGCACCAGCGCGCCGTGAAGAAGCGTGACTCGATCGGATAGGATGAGGGTCGTCCCGAGGATCATCGAGAGGTGCCCGATCAGGGATCCGTTGCCGCCGGAGGCCCTGCCGTACGGGAAGGAAAGCTCGAAAAAATAATCCCTGCGTCCTTCTTCGCGCCAAACCCGCAGCCAGGTATGAACGGGGAGCATGGTCCACTCCGGGACCGCCACGGCATGACCCTGCACACTTCGCTCCTGCTCCCACTCGTCCGAGGAGACCAGGTGGATGCGAAGAGAGTTCGCCGGCCCCGATTCCCGGAGATTCACTATCTCCGCAAGCCGGGAGAGGAGACCTCCGGTGCTCTCCGACGGGATGTAACAGAACGAGATCTCCCGGTCCGGTGAGAGATAAAAGGGCCTCAATGGTAATGCCTGTTAACGGACTGGGCTTCGTTTCAATCGGTTAAGGACCGCCTCATCAAATTAAGCCCCCAGGTATGCACCCGGTAACCACGAGATGCCCCGAACGACAGTCCGGTCTTACCCTTATGCCGAAGATGCAGATCGACAGATCGTCCGGCGTCGCACTATCTCCTGTTTCACAGATTCCATATCCCGTCTCTGCGTCGCTCAGGTCGATCAGCTGCGGCCGTTCGTATTTCGTCATCGATACTCCGTGTACATGAGTGTTGCAATGGCCGGCATTTAACCTATCTGGGCCCGATCCGCCGCGTGGCGGGAAACAGCCCCTCCTTGCGCGCTCGCTCGCAGAACCAGAACGGCGCCCAGAGGTCGCGGCTCCCGGAGTAGTTCTGCGCCAGGCAGCTGCCCAGGCAGACCCCCTTCATGGCGCACGCCCCGCAGATCCCTTTCAGCCGGTCGGGGAGGCCGTCCCGGATCTCCGCGATCACCGGGTGCGTCCGCCAGACCGTCTCGAGAGAGTCCCGCGCCGCGTGGCCGAAGACCATCTCCGGCGTCGTCTCCCCGATCCCGCAGAGTGCGTACGACCCGTCCCCGAGGACGCCGATGATGCTCCGGATGGTACACCGTCCGCATCCCGCTCCCCCGGCGCCGAACAGCGAGCCGAGGGGCCTGAAGGCCGGAGGGGTGCAGACGTGGAGCGGGAGGCCTGCTTCCCTCGAGAGAGAACCTTCGATCCACCGGGAGATCTCGATCAGCTCCCGGATAGAGAGCGCCTCCCCCTCTTCGTGAACGCGGACGCCTCTCGCCGTGGGCTGGATGATGTTGAACTTCACCGACCCGGCCCCCATCTCCCCGGCCATCGCGACGAGCGGGGCGATCTGGTCGACGTTCCGCCGAAAGAGGCTCATGATGACCTGGGGTTTCAGGCCGGCCTCGACGAGGAGCCGGATCCCCTCGCAGGCCCGGTAGAAGCTGCCGGGGACGCCCCGCACCCATTCGTGCGTCCGGGCGTCCGCCCCGTCCAGGCTCACGGACACGAACCCCCGTTCGGCCCCGGCGAGCGCTCGCGCGAACTCCGTCGTGACCAGGGTGCCGTTGGTCTCGACGTTGACCTCGAGGCAGTGCTCCCGCGCCATCCCGAGGATCTCGAGGACCCCGGGATGGAGGAGCGGTTCCCCGCCGGTCAGTTTTATCGACGTCAGGCCGAGGGGGAGCGCCTGGAGGATGACCGACGAGACCAGGGTCAGCGGGATATACTTCTCCGCCGTCCGGACGTTCTGGAAGGTCGGCGCGATCCAGCAGTGGCGGCAGGCGAGGTTGCACTCGGGCGTGAGATAGAAGTAGATCGACCGGAGCGGCCA
>DUGU01000220.1 GCA_013331215.1 Methanoregulaceae archaeon | reverse complement strand
TCGCGACGGCCGCGTGCTGCGTGATTACGTTCGTCCGCTCATCCTCGATGGTCTCCGAGACGGTCCGCCTCGCCGCGTAGACCAGCAGGACCGCGATGAGAAACGCACCCTGGATCGCGGTCGACGACGAGAGCTCGATCGAAGCCCAGAGCACGCCCGCGAGGAGCATCCCGATGACCCCAATCAGTAGATAGAACGTATTCCGTTTCATGGTCAACCTAATGGAGCCGCGATCATGCCCTTCGTCACCGTTCGTCCAGTCTTTCTCCCTCTCTGCACTGTGAAGAACCTCGAGATCATTTCATTCGTCCAGCTATCCCTGGAGAATCGTTCCGGGAGCGGCAATCGTCGATCGTCGTGGCGGGCCCGGATCTGTCGACGGAGTCAGAAAGACCGGGGACCGTCACCGCCCCTCGGGGGGTACCGCCCGCACCCCGCAGTTCCGGTCTCTCCATCAGCTTACTGAGGTTTGCCTCGAACTCGCATCAGACCGAGAGACCGGCAACTACCTTACCGTCGATGACGATCGGGGTCGACGTTGCCAGCACCCTGTAGGTCGATCCGTCCGGCAGGAGGGCTGCATTGCCTCCGGAACACCTTCGGACAATTCGAGCGGCGCCCTGTCGGGGAATGCAGTCACCTCCGGATCCTAGGCGGCGTGGGGACGGCACCATGGCAATCATCTTGCGAATTGGAGAACGTCATCGATCGTATCGACGTACTCCACATGGATCCCGATCTCGGACTCGATGTATTCCTTCGCGTCGACCTGCTGGGGGACGCGCTGGACGATGGTGTGGCCGTAGTAGTTGCGTGTCTGTTCCGTATACTGGACGAGCTGGCTGTTCTCGCGCGGGAGGAGGAAGACGGTCTTGCCCGCCTCCTTCGCGGCCGTCGCCTTCTCGACCACCCCACCGATCGCGCCGACGTTGCCGCCCTGGTCGATCGTTCCGGTCATGATCAGATCGGCCGGGGGGTGCGTCCCCTCGATCGCCGAGATCATCAGCAGGGTCATCAGAGCGCCCGCCGAGCCGCCGTCGACCGCCGGGACCTGGTCCTCGGCTACAATCGAGACGATTACGTCCGATGACGAGAGGTTCCGCCCGGTCTTCTGCTGCGCGACAAAGGCCGCCATGTTCGCCGCGTCCTGGAAAGTCGTGCCCATCAGCGGGGTCGTGTTGACCAGAACCCGCCCGCGCCCGGGCTCGATGTCGACGGTGACGTTGAGGAGCGAGCCCGTTTGCTCCGTCTGCCCGGTCATGAACGGCCCGTCCTGCCCGTAGACAGTGCGCTGCAGCACAGCCGGTGCCTCGAGCGAGGCCGATCCCATCACCGGGACGGCGGCTCCGCTCGAGTAGCCAGTGATCGTGTCCGACGCCATCCCACGGTAGAATGCGAGCTGGTCCTCGTAGCTCAGGACCGAGAGGTTCTGCTGGTCGAGCTGCTGCCGGAGGTCGGTATTCTGCTGCTCAAGGGTGCCGATCCTCTCCACGAGCTGCTGTTCGCTCCCGTTCGTCGCAGCCGTCTGCGACGAACCAAGGCAGCCGCTCGCCATGAGCCCGATAACGAGCACGACGGCGAGGCTCGATACTAGGAGATGCTGTTTCACGTCTGCCTCCGCGGCACCGAATCTCGATAGGATACCCGGCGCCTTGTAAAGTAAATTTTACATTATGTAATTTATACCTTACTCGTTCCTTGGAGCCCACGCCGTTAGGGACCGGGTATTGGAAAAATCGGAGTCGCGACGGTGAAGTCGGACGGCTCAGGAAGCGGGGGTCTCGGACTCTTCCGCGAGAAAGATCTTCTCCACGGGAAGCTGGAAGAACCGGGCGATCCGGAGCGCGAGAGGGAGCGAAGGGTCGTATTTGCCCTTCTCTATGGCGATAATTGTTTGCCGGGTGACGCCGAGCGCCCCGGCCAGTTCCTCCTGCGTGATCTCGCGCATGGCCCGCAGCACCCGGATCTTATTCTTCATCCGACTCCCAATCCCCGAACTTCCGGGCGTAGAAGATCCGGAAACCGCCGTAGAGGATAATCATCAGGCCGAGCAGGCCCAGCTGCGCAAGTCCGAGGTTCCCGAAGTGCGGTCCTTCCATCACCACCACCACCTCGGGACCGGGGCCTGGAGGGCGCGGGAGGAAAATTCCGAGGGGACGGCTGAACTCCCAGACGACCGAGCCGATGCTGACGAAAAAGAAGACGATCCAGAAGACGCTCAGGGTCGCGACGGCCGCGTGCTGCGTGATCACGTTCGTTCGCTCATCCTCGATGGTCTCTGAGACGGTGCGCCGCAGCAGATAACCGACGAGTACGGCGACCAGGAAGGCCAGCTGGATCAGGACCGGCATCGCGAGCTGAATCGAGACCCAGAGTACGCCCACCAGGAGCATCCCGATGACCCCGATCAGCAGGTAAAAGGTGTTTCGTTTCATTATCAGTCGAACCGAGCCGTGAATAAGAGTCTCCCCTTCGCGAGTTTAAGCCTTCTCTCCGTGCACGCCCGGTGGGAGGGGGTAGTCTCCCTCGCGCCTCACGCCCGGATCACCGTCCCAATCGGTTCTCCTCGAATGGCCGCCGTGATGTTGCCGGGGACGTGGCAGTTCACGATCCGGAGCTCGTGGATATGGACTGCCTGCTGCATCAGTTCTAGGACCATCCGTTCGAGGACGAGGTCGTCGAGATTCATCTCGATCACCTCTTCGGCACTCGCTCTGGGGATCAGCTCGGCATCGGGATGCGCGCGGGGATCGGCCGAGTAGAGGCCGTCCACGTTCTTCCCGAGGATGCAGGAGCGGGCACCGAGAACCTCGGCGATCAGGAACGCGCCCGTGTCCGTCCGGTGCGGCGGGATGGCACCGACGCGGGCCGGATGCTCGTAGAGCCCGTACGGCGGCGTCCCGTGGATGACGGGCAGCTGGCGGAGCCGGAGCAGGGTCGGAAGCTCGAGCAGATCCGCCTGATGGATCCGCGTGCCGCCCCATTGCGTGAGGAGGATCGCGACCATGGTCGCGTTCTGCTCGGAGATCTTGGCCGAGAGCTCGGCGAGCACTCCCGTCGGCATGCCGAGGTCGACTCCCACGTCCATGATGTGCCGGACGCGCGCGCCGCCGCCCGTCACGACCAGGAGCTGGTCTGTGTGCGAAAGTTCCCCGAGCTCGGTGCAAAGAGGGCGCATGACCGAGCGCCCGTAGTCGATCGCGCCGTGGCCCCCGAGCTTGATTACGTTGAGATCCGGCGCGATCCGCACCTGCCCGGTTCCGCCCAGCTCCTTCATCAGGCCCCGGCGGACGAGGGTCTCGCCTGCGAGGCCCGACTGTAACTCGAAGCGTTTCGATCCGGGTGTCATACCCATACATATATCGGCCCGGTGATGAATATTGGTACCACCAACTGGTTTGTCAGTTGGTGTGACTACCATGAAGATCTATGTCCGCGAGCGGACCAAGGTGGGCGAGGGCGTCCGCCAGCCCCGCTACGTCATTCTCGCCGTCGCCGATGGCGACCTGAAAGTCCATGCGCACCACTTCCGCAAGACCGAGCTCGAGCGGCTCGCGTCGGACTGCGGCGCCGAGCTCGTCTACCTCGAGCCCATGCCCGAGGGCGAGCACGGCACAAAGAAGTAGGCACGGATCCAACCCTCCCTCGATGGCTGCACCGACGCTCAACGCGACCCTCGACGCCATGCTCGCGCTCCTGCTCGTCGAGGACAGGGCTCTCGGGCTCGAGTTCACGGAGGGGGCGTTCCTGATCCGGCTCCCCACCACGCGCCGGATCGCCGAACGGCTCGGCGTCCCCCACTACTACGTCCTCCCGCTCATCGGCGCACTCGAGGCCGACGGCCTCCTCACGCGCGCCGAGCGGGTCGGAATCAGGACCACGCC
>DUGU01000281.1 GCA_013331215.1 Methanoregulaceae archaeon | reverse complement strand
GGTCGGCCGCGAGCATGGGCGGGAGGTCCCCGGCGAAGAAGTCGCGGAGCACCCGCATCCCCGGGGCGAGCTCGAACCACTCGGGCTCCTCCTGGCCGTGGAGCCAGACCCCGCCGCGTTCGACGTCGGCGCGCAGCGGCAGCCCGAGCCCGCGAAGGACGCGGTCGAGGACGATGGCGTAGAGGGCCACCTGGACGCGGTGGCTCCCGCGGAGGAGCTCGCTCGCCTTGACGTCCACGACGCGGACCAGCCCCCCGTCGAGCATGGCGAGGAGGTCCGGGATGCACTCGTTGAACCGGCAGAGGGCCGGGTCGAGCCCGTACGGCGCGAGGAGGTCGCGGGGCGGGACGAGCGTCGCCTGGAAGAGGTACTCGCCCGGCCGGGCCGTCCCGAGCAGCGTCTGCGTCCGGGCGGGCGCGAGCCGGTGTTTGCCCGGGTTCGGCATGCCCGGCGCCGCCATGTGGAGCCGGCCGGCGGGGATCAATTCAGTGACCACCTCGGTCTCCCAGCGCTCGCCCTCCTCGGTCAGGAACCGGGCCGCGAGGCTCGGCCGCAGGGCGCCGCTCGGCAGCCGCCCCACCTGCCGGGCCCCGAGGGGCATGGCCTGGAGGCGCAGGTACCGGGGGCACTCGAAGAAGAAGTAGCGGGCGACGAGCGTCGGGTTGAGGTGGTGGGTGACCATGGCTGTAGCGGGTACGTGAGGTGGATCCGGCACGGGGATGAGAGTATCCCCCGCAGCGCCGGGTTTTTCCCGCCAGCGGTCGAAAGTGATGGAGATGCCGCTGATCGAAGCGCGCGGGCTGGCCAAGGCGTTCGGCACGCGACACGTGCTCGAGGAGGTCTCGTTCTCGGTCGAGGCCGGCGAGGTCTTCGGCCTGCTCGGCCCGAACGGNNCCGAACGGGGCGGGCAAGACCACGACCATGCGCCTCTTCCTCGGGCTCCTCCGCCCCGGCGCGGGCGAGGCGTTCGTCTTCGGCACTCCGCTCGCCGACCGGCCCGACCTTCGCCGGCGCGTCGGGGTGCTGCTCGAGCAGTCGGGGATGACCGACCGGCTCACGGCACGCGAGAACCTCGCCTTCTACGGCGCGCTCCACGGCGTCGGCTGCGAGACCATCGACGACCGGCTCGCCCACGCCGGTCTCCTCGAGCGGGCCGACGACCGGGTGGGGACCTTCTCGACGGGGATGAAGCGGCGGCTCGGCCTCGTGCGGGCGACCCTGCACGACCCCGAGGTGCTCTTCCTGGACGAGCCGTCCTCGGGCCTTGACCCCGCGGCCCAGGCCGAGATCCGCGACCTGATCACGAGCCTCGCCCGGCAGTCGGGGGCGGCCGTGCTGATCAACTCGCACCACCTCGACGAGATCGAGCGGATCGGCGACCGCGTCGCGATCCTGGACAAGGGCCGGCTGGCCGCGCTCGGCTCGGTGGACGCGCTCCGGCGCGGGACGGGGCCTCGGCGGTACGGCATCCGGCTCGCTACCGGCGCGGACCGGTCGCAGGCCGAGCGCGTGCTCGGGACGGCCGGTGCCGCCGACATCGCGTGGGAGGAGGACGAGCTCGTGCTCTCGCTCCCGCCCGACCTTGCGCCGGCCGCGCTTCTCGGCGCTCTCCTCGGGGCCGGCATCGGCGTGGAGGAGGCCCGGTACCGGACCCGCTCGCTCGAGGACGTCTACCTCTCGGCCATGGGGAGGGCGACCGCGTGAACCCGATCCTGATCGTGGCCCGGCGCGAGATCCTGGCGCTTGTGCGCGCCCGTTCGGTCCTCGCGGCCGGGTTCCTCGTGGGCCTCTTCGTGGGCGGCGTGCCGATCTTCACGGCGCTCGCGACGGGCCGGGGCGTGGGAGGCCTCTACCTCCAGGCCCCGGTTCTCGGGGTCTTCCTCGGGTACCTCTTCGCCCAGCAGGCGTTCCTCCGCGAGAAGCAGGACGGGACGATAGAGACCGTGCTCGCCTCGCCGCTCACGCTCCCGTCGCTCTGGGCCGGCAAGGTCGTCGGGTGCGCGGGAGCGGCCGCGCTCATCGCGCTCCTCTGCACCGGCGCCGCCCTCGCCGCGGCCGCGCTGGTCGCGCACGCGGCGCTCCCGCTCTCGCCCGAGCTCTTCGTTCACCTGTTCGTCCTCGTTCCGCTGGTGACGGCCGTTGCCGTGGGCCTGCTCGGCCTCATTCAGCTCCTGCTCGGATTGCGGGAGAACCAGATCCTGAACATCGGCCTCGTGATGGGCCTGATCGCGCTCCTCTCGATCGGCCAGGTGGTCACGGGCGAGGTGCCATCGCCCCTCGCCGAGGAGGCGGCCGTGCTCGTGCTGGCCGGGCTCCTCGCCTTCCTTTACCGGCTCGCGGGAAGGGTCGACCGCGAGCGGATCGTCAGGACGATCGGGTAGGGGTTCAGCGCGGGAGGAAGCGGCGCCCGGCCGAGAAGGCGTCGCCGATCCGTTCCCCGACGGCGTGGTATCCGAGGCCGAACGCGTCGTACAGGAACGGCCGGATCCGCGCCAGGTCGGGCCGGCCGTTCTCGCCGAAGCAGTTCTCGTCGACCTTTGCGTCCAGGATCTCGCCGATGTACTGGGTGTGGGCGCCGAGCTCGACGGTCTCGATCAGCCGGCACTCGAG
>DUGU01000105.1 GCA_013331215.1 Methanoregulaceae archaeon | reverse complement strand
AGCAAAAGTACGTCCATACCTTGTTAAATACCATCGTGAATTATTACCTTTTTAACAGGAGATACGCCTTCAGCCATGAACCTCCAGTCGAAAGTCCTCATCCTGTACCTGTGTATTGCCGCACTGGTAATGGTTCTCGTCGGCGGAGTCCTCCCTATCTCTCTGCACGAACAAAACCTCAACACGATCTCCGAAGATACCATCAACCAGCTCAAACACGTGGATTACGCCCTTTCCACGTTCATCGCGGAAGGTCGGTACGATGTCCTCGAACTGTCTCTCAATGAGGATGTCCGTGCTCCCGACGATGCCGGTTTTACGAATTTTCTCAATGCCTCGGAAGATACGTTCCGGTATTCCATCGGTAATCGGGAACAGGCGATTATCGATATCCTGAGGAATTACCAGACGACACATCCCTCAGTCAGTTCGGTCTATATGGGTCGGGAGAACGGCGCTTTTGTCAGGTCGTATCTCCGTGCCCGCCCCACCGCATATGATCCCCGCGATCGCCCCTGGTACGTCCTTGCAAAAGAACACCCGGGACAGGTCGTTGTGACCGCACCGTACAGGTCGGTCACAACGCCGGACATCAACATCGGGATCGTCACCACCCTCCGAGATCCGAACGGAACCACGTTCGGAGTCGTGGGTGCCGACATCACGCTGGTCAACCTGACAGGCTATATCTCCCGCTTCAATGTCGGGCGTGACGGGGAGATGCTCCTTGTCGATGCAAACGGCATCATCATTGCCAGCCGGAATTCTTCCTGGCTGGACGGCAACGTCAGCGATATCCTGCAGGAGCTGACTCCCGCATTTCTCATGACAGAGGAAGGCCTGCTGGTCCTCAAAAACTCCTACCTGATGTATTACACCTCCCCCGAACTCGGATGGAAGATCGGCGTTCTGGTCCCGTCCGGGTCGATCGAGCAGAAGATTAACGAATCCATTGGAAAAACTCTCATGTTCGTCCTGCTCGCTCTAATCCTGCTCAGCGTGTTCACCATCTCCATGCTCAACCGGACCGTTATACGGCCGCTCTCCGGCCTGACGGAAGTGAGCACGAGGATTGCCGAAACGGGAGATCTGGACCAGACGATAGAGACGGGGGGTACCGGGGAGATCGGAACTCTCTCCCGTTCGTTCAAAGCGATGGTCGAAAAGATCGACACGGAAGAACGGGGGCGAAAACAGGCCCTCGCGGAGCTGGCGGACTACCGCGACCACCTCGAGAAGATCGTCGCGGACCGGACCAGCGAACTCTCGGATGCCAACGAACGGTTAAAGGAGCTCGACCGGCTCAAATCGATGTTCATCGCTTCGATGAGCCACGAGCTCCGGACACCCCTCAATTCCATCATCGGCTTTACGGGCATCATGGTGAAGGGTATGGCGGGACCGATCAANNAGAAGCAGCTCGGCATGGTGCAGGACAGCGCCCGGCACCTGCTCGCGCTGATCAACGACGTGATCGACATCTCGAAGATCGAGGCGGGCAAGATCGAAGCCGGCATATCGACGTTCGATCTCGCCGACGTGATCCGGGACGTGCAGAACACGTTTGCTTCGCAGGCCGCCGAGAAGGGACTGGCTTTCAACGTCCGGGTCCCCGAGTCGATCTCCGTTACGAGCGACGACCGGCGGATCAAACAGATCATTATGAACCTCGTCGGTAACGCGATCAAGTTCACGGATACGGGCAGTGTCGGCCTGACGGTGCGGAGGCGGGGGCCGATGGTACACGTCGGCGTCAGCGATACCGGCATCGGCCTCGCCCCCGAGGACATCCGGAAGCTCTTCAAGCCCTTCGTGCGGATTCGGGTGCCCGGAAGGCTCACCGAGGGGACGGGGCTCGGGCTGTNNGCGGCGGGGAGATAACGGCTGAGGGTACGCCGGGAAGCGGATGTATCTTTACGTTCTCGTTTCCATTGACGTATACGGAGCGGGAGGATGTATGACCCGAGTGCTGATCGTCGAGGATAACGAAAAGAACAGGTACCTCATCTCCTTTATTCTGAAAGGGGAGGGGTTCGACCTGATCGAGGCGATCACCGGGGAAGAGGGGGTCGAGAAGGCGGCAACCGAACACCCCGATCTGGTCCTCATGGACATTCAGCTGCCGGGCATCGACGGGTACGAAACCACGCGGCGGATCCGGGCATCTCCCGCCGGCGGGAAGATCCCGATAATTGCGCTGACCTCCTTTGCGATGACCGGCGATCGCGAACGGGCGCTCGCCGCCGGTTGCACCGGGTATGTCGAGAAACCGATCAACCCGGACACGATCATGGACGAGATCAGGAGATATCTCGGGTGATCCGGTATTCCCGCGTATCCGGAGCCAGGAAAGGAAAAGAGGGAGGGTTGCATGAAGATCCTGTCGGTCGACGATAACGCGGAGAACCGTCACCTCCTCGAAGCACTGCTCGGTTCGAGCGGTTACACGGTCGTGTCCGCCAGAAACGGCATCGAAGCGCTGGAACAGCTCGGAAAAGAGCCGTTCGAGCGATCATATCGGATCTCCTGATGCCGAAGATGGACGGCTTCCAGTTACTCCAGGAATGTAAGAAGGATCCGGCGCTCCGGAAGGTCCCGTTCATCATCTACACCGCTACCTACACCGGGAAGAGAGATGTCGAGTTCGGGATCTCGCTCGGAGCCGTCCGGTACCTCATCAAGCCGACGGAGCCGGACGAGTTTCTCGCGATGGTATGGGAGGTGCTCGACGGGATCTCGACGGGAACGATTCCGGAAGCGATACCGGAGATCACCCCCGATGCCGTGTACGCGGAAGGGCACATCAGGGTCCTGACCGATAAGGTGGAGAAGAAAGACAGAGCGCTGGAGGGGCAGCGGGAGCAGTACCGTCTCCTCGCAGAGAACGTGAGCGCCGTCATCTGGCTCCTCGACGTTGCGACAGGGCGCTATGTCTATGTCAGCCCCTCGATTATGACACTTCGGGGCTACACGGCCGAAGAGGTGATGGCGCAGCCCGTCGGCGAGGCAGCCACCCCGGAGTCGAATCAGCTCCTCGCGAGGGACCTGCCGGACCAGATCGCACGCTTCGAAGCCGGTGACGACACCATGCGTGTCCGGCGGCACGAGATCGACCAGCTCGGAAAGGACGGGGCGATCGTCCCGACGGAATCTGTCATCACGCTCCTCGCCGGCCCGGATCGCCGCGTGACGCGAATCCTCGGGGTGACTCGGGACATCACCGACCGAAAACGCGCCGCGATGCAGATTGCCCTGACCAGTCACAAACTTGCGCTGATGAACGATGTGACATACCAGGATATCCAGAACAAAGTGACCGCTCTGCGAGGGTACGCCCAGCTGCTGCGGGAGGCGCGTACGGACGGGGAACGGTCGGCCTTCATCGGGAAGGTCGAGGATATCCTCGCACAGGTCCACCGGCTGATAAAAAACACCAAGGAATACCAGGAGATGGGTCTCGACCAGCCCCGGTGGATCCCCATCGAGACTGCCATCCGTACGGCTGCCGCCTATGCGGGCCCCGGACCCACTGTCCGGATCGAGACCGATCTGCACGGGCTCGAACTGTATGCCGATCCCCTCGTCGAGAAGATCTTCTTCTATCTTATCGACAACGCCATGGTGCACGGCAGGGGACTTTCGCGGATCAGGTTCTCCTGCGCGGAGGTGCCGGATGGGCTCGTCCTCGTCTGCGAAGATGACGGTGCGGGTATCGATCCCCAAAAACGGGCGACCCTCTTTTCCCGGTTCACCGGTGATATGCCCCGGTTCGGGCTCTTCTTCGTGAGCGAGTACCTGGCACTGGCGGGTATGAGCATCAGGGAGACGAGCAGGTCGGGCGAAGGAGCCCGGTTCGAGATCACGGTACCGAGGGGGATGTGGCGGATGGATGGAGCGACTGTGTGATGGAAAAACCCGGGGTCTCCGGCCGATGACGAATCCTCCCTTCTCGAGCGCGGCACGCTGTACCCGGATCAGTCCGGGAAGTTCGCCGTAACGATCGCGAAAAGCGCACCCGGGGCGATCCGGATACATGGGCCGGCGCACTTCGACGCCGTCGTCTCCGGCGATCGAGCCGTCGGCCCGGAGATCGCCGACGACGATGAGGTCGGTGCCGCTCCACCTCGAGGACGTCTCCCCGTGCGAGGGCCGGAAGGGCGACGCCCCGGTCCCCGAAGCAACAATTATTGCAGATCAGATGTAAGAGCAAGCACCCGTCGCGCCCATCGAGACCTCCGGGACGTCCCCCCTGGCGGCAAACACGCCGTACCACTTCACCATGTCCGTCGTTGAATCACCGCGCCCGCAGTGCCGGCGCACCCCTCCCCCTCCAGTGATACCGTGACGATCATCTCCAATTACCGGTTGCTCGAGAAGATCGCGGAGACGCCCCAGGCGCAGATCTTCAAGACCTACAACAAGAACGACCCAGATCGCCTGCTCACCCTCAAGATCCTGAAGACGGACGGCCTCTCCGGCAGCAAGAAGGCCGGCTTCCGGCAGAAGATCGAACACCTCAAGGTCCTGAACGACCCGCGGGTGATCACCCCCCTCGTCTTCAGCGACCGGGACGGGATCTGCTTCATCGCCCAGGACTACTTCGACGGGGTCACTCTCCAGGAGTTCGTGGATGGGACGCCCGGGCTCCCGCTCGAGGAGTTTCTCACCATCGCCATCGGGGTCGCCTCCGCCCTCGAGAAGGTCCACGAAGCGGGCATCGTGCACGGCGGCATCAAGCCCCACAACATTCTCGTGGACCCGGAAACACTCGAGATCCGGTTGATCGACTTCGTCAGCAGCGTCGACGTGCGGGACGTCAGCCACTTCATCTACGACCGCTCGTTCATCCGGGACACCCTCTCCTACACCTCGCCCGAGCAGACGGGGCGGATCAGCCACCGGGTCGGCTTCCCCTCGGACCTCTACTCCCTCGGGGTCGTCTTCTACGAAATGCTTACCGGCCGCCTCCCCTTCGCCTCCGACGACCCCCTCGAGCTGATCCACTCGCACCTCGCGGAGGAGGCGCCGGCCGTCCGGGAGGCGAACCCCGCCGTCCCCCTTCCCCTGGACCGGATCGTCGCCCGGCTGCTGCTCAAGGAGCCCGAAAAGCGGTACCAGAGCTGCACCGGCCTCCTCGCCGACCTCGTCCGGTGCCGGGACGAGTACGAGGCGACCGGGACCATCGCCGAGTTCCCGCTCGAGTGCGACCTCGGCGCCAGCAGGATGACCTTCGTCTCCCGGATGGTCGGCCGCGACGAGGAGGCCCGGGTCATCCTCGACGAGTACGAACAGGTCGCGGAGGGGGCCTTCCGCTCGCTCCTCATCTCCGGTCTCTCCGGCATCGGCAAGACCCGCCTCATCCAGGAGCTCCAGAAGCCGATCGTCAGGCACCGCGGCTACTTCGCGTCCGGAAAGTTCGACGTCTACCAGCGGAACATCCCGTACAGCTCCCTCCTCCAGGCGATCCGGACGCTGGTCCGGACCTTCCTGACCGAGAGCGATTCCCGGGTCGCGCTCTGGAAGCTGCGCATCTCGGAGGCCATCGGGAAGAACGGCCGGGTGCTGACGGACGTGATCCCCGAGCTCGAGGTCCTGATCGGCCCGCAGCCCGAGGTCGGCTCCCTGCCGCCCGTGGAGTCGCTGAACCGCTTTCACGACGTCTTCGACCTCTTCCTCGGGAGCCTGGCGAGCCGCGAGAACCCCCTGACCCTCTTCATCGACGACCTGCAGTGGTGCGACAGCGCCTCCTTCGACTTCCTCGCCAACATCTTCGCCAACCACGAGGACCACCCCCACCTCTTCCTGCTCGGCGCGTACCGCCACAACGAGGTGGACCCGAGCCACCCCCTCTCGCGGCTGATCCGGCAGGCCCGGGAGA
>DUGU01000292.1 GCA_013331215.1 Methanoregulaceae archaeon | reverse complement strand
GTCATGGCCGACGCGGCCCAGCTCGCGCAGGTCGTGACGAACCTGGTCGGTAACGCCCTGAAATACCGCCGGCCAGACGTACCCCCCGTCGTCCGGATCTCGGCCAAGCGCGAGGGGCGCTTCTGGCGGTTCGCCGTGGCGGACAACGGGATCGGGATCGAGCCCGAGTACTTCGACCGGATCTTCGTGATCTTCCAGCGGCTCCACACCCGCGACGAGTATGCGGGGACCGGAATCGGCCTAGCCGTGGCACGAAGGATCGTCGAGAGGCATGGCGGTAGAGTCTGGGTCGAGTCGACGCCGGGCGAGGGGTCGACCTTCTACTTCACCCTGCAGGCCGCGCAGACCGCCAGTCGTCGGGAATGACACGGGGGTATCGGACATCTCGAAGCGGGTTCAGCCACTTCCCCGGGGAGCGGATGGCGGAGTCATCGGCACGACGTCGGGGCGCTCGCGACCGCTCTCTCATCGAGAACATGTTCGCCTCCCGCGGTCTGACGATTGAGTTTGACACTCCACTTTATACCCGTCCCGGTCGAATATTCGGGCAAGGAGACCAACCGTGAAGGCCCCCTTCGAAGCGGTCGCGTCCGCGATCAACAACCGCCCCCGGGCCGTGCTCATCGCGCTCGCAGCAGCCATCCTGATCGCGCTCGTGGGCACGAGCATGGTCTCGATGGCAACCGGAACAGACACCTACCTGGACAAGGATACCCCCAGGGGGATGCTGCTCACCAAGTACTCGGAGACGTTCCAGTCCGACGCGATGCTGGTCCTGATCGAGGCCGACGACGTCCTTAACCCGTCCGTCCTCGCCTACGTGGACCGGCTCCAGTCGGAGATCAAGACCGAGGCGCACGTCACCTCCGCAGCCTCCGTCGTGGACATGGTCCGGCAGGTGAACGGGGGCGCCCTCCCGACCTCGACGGCCGAGATCGACGCGGCGCAGGCGCAGGTGCCGAAAGAGCTGCTCGCGCGCTACCTCCCGTCGCGGACCATGACCATCTCGGCCGTCACACTCGACCCGGGGCTCGCCGAGTCGGCCCAGTACTCGCTCCTCAACTCGGTCAAGGAGAGGATCCGGCTCTCGAACCCGCCCCCCGGCGTGACTGTGACCGTGACGGGTAACGCCGCGTTCAGCCAGGAGATGGGCACGGAGATGGGCGGCTCCATGGGCATGCTGATCGGGGCCGCGCTGCTGCTCATGGTGATCGCGGTCGGCTTCCTCTTCGGCCACGTCCGGTACCGGTTCCTCTCTGTCGCGATCGTCGCCGCCGGCCTGATCCTGACCTTCGGGATCGTCGGGTGGTCGGGGCTGCAGATCAACATGGCCACGATCGCCGCGTTCCCTGTGCTGATCGGGATCGGGATCGACTACGCGATCCAGTTCCATTCGCGCTTCGACGAGGAGGCCCGACGGACCTCGCTCCCTGAGGCCGTCCGCATGACCGTGACCCGTTCTGGCCCTTCGATCCTCTACGCGATGCTCGCCACCTCGATCGGCTTTATCGCCCTCTGGGTCTCGCCGCTGCCGATGATCCGCTCGTTCGGCCAGGTCTGCGTGATCGGCGTGATGGCCTGCTACTTTGTCGCCCTGGTCTCCGTGCCGGCTATCGGCCTCGTCACCAACTATCAGCCGAAGGCGATCCCCCACGGTACGACCCGAACCGGGAACGAGAAACCGACCGTGGAGGAGACCTACAACGGCCTGCTGGGCCGGGTCGCATCGACGGTCGCGCATCACCCGGGCGCGGTCCTGGTCCTGGTCGGGCTGGTCGCGCTCGTTGGGTTCTCGCTCGACGGCGAGATTCCGATCTCGACAGACGAAAACACCTTCGTGCCGAAGGACATGCCGGCCCTGGTCAATCTTGAGAAGGTGAGCCGGGTCATGGGCTCGACCGCGTCCACGCCCATCTTCGTCCGTGGCGACCGCGTCCTATCGCCGGAGGGGATCCGGTGGATGCAGGAGTTCGGGGAATACGAGGTCACCCACAACCAGAAGATCCTCGCCGCGACCTCGATCTCGACCGCGATCGTCCAGGCGAACGGGGGAGCCCTGCCGACGACGCAGAGCGAGCTCGACGCGGCCCTCGCACGGATCCCGGAGGCGACGCAGCGCCAGTACATCTCTGGCGCCAACGAGGCCGTACTCGCCTTCTCCACGATCGAGATGTCGAGCAACGAGGGGATGTCCATGATCGAGCAGCTCAGAAAGGAGCTCGTCTGGATGGCACCGCCGCCCGGGATCAGCGCGACCGTGACGGGCCAGAGCGAGATGTTCACGAACCTGATCAGGGAGATCGAGGACGGCAAGCTGACCATGACCCTGCTCGCCTTCGGGATGATCTTCGCCTTCCTCCTGATCGTCTACCGGCGCGTGGGCAAGGCCGTGACCCCGCTCGTGCCGATCACGTTCATCGTCGGCTGGAACGGACTGATCATGTACGTGCTCGGCATCGACTACACGCCGCTGACCGCGGTCCTGGGGTCGATGTCGATCGGGGTCGCCTCCGAGTACACGATCGTGATGATGGAGCGCTGCTATGAGGAGTGGGACGAGGGGTACGGGACCTTCGAGGGGATCGTCCATTCGATCCGGCAGATCGGGACCGCGATCACGGTCTCGGGCCTTTGCACGGTTTTCGGTTTCTCGGCCCTGATCATCTCTACGTTCAACATCGTCACGAACTTCGGGGTCGTGACTGTGATCGCGGTCGCGTTCTCGATCATCGGCGCGATCACGATCATGCCGGCCGTGCTCGCCCTGATCGGCGGACACGGCCGGCGCTCACCCCGCTCCGACGGCGAGCCGAAGGTGGCCTGAAGAGTGTCAGTCCGTCAGGGTCACGGTCACGCGCCGGGAGCGCGCGGCCCGTATGTCGAGCTCGAGCAGGACGACCTGCTGCCAGGTACCGAGCAGGAGGAGCCCCTCGCTGAACGGGATCGAGAGGGACGGACCGACGAGCGCGGCCCTGACGTGCGACCGGCCGTTGCCGTCGCCCCAGGCCCTGTCGTGGGCGTAGGTAATATCGCGCGGCGCGATGACGTTCAGGGCGCGTGCGATGTCCTCGAGCACCCCCGGCTCGTATTCGATGGTGGTTACGGCGGNNCCGATGAAGACGGTGGCAATGCCCGACGAGAGGCCGCTCTCCCGGACGGCGCCTGCCACCTGCGCCGTCAGGTCCACAATCTGCCCCTCGCCGCTGGTCGGAATCACGAAATCACGCTGGAACATCGGTTCTCCCGGTCAGGTTCTCGATTTCATGAGTCTTCCCCCTTCCGGTCCCGATGCCGGGTCCGAGTAACCGCGTCGGGAAGGGAGCCGCAGCCGGAAGACCCGGGGGTCCTGTCTGGCCCGCATCCGTCGGCGAGTCTTCCCCGGCCCTGCCCCTCGCGCGGGTGAGCGCGTCGAACAGTACGATACGGAGGTCGTTCGTCAGGAGGAATCGAACAAACTATATATTTTCGTCTTCCCCTATATTGTTCATCCCATGGTGATGCAATGACCGAGAAGGCCGCGATCATCGCCGAGCTCGGAGAGGAGTCCGTCCGCCTCCCGGAACTCGTCCAGCAGGCGCTGACAGCGAACGATCGAATCAAGTACTACTTCTCCCTGCTCCAGACGGCCCGGCAGCGGGCCGATCATCCGGGTCGGACCTTCTCGGCTCTTCGGACAGAGCGCGAGGTCGCGGGCGTTGAGGACGCCGAACTCGACGGGGTCGTCGGCGGTACCGTCAGGGAGGGGGAAGACCGGTATCGGATCCCGCATCTCGACAGGATCCTGACCGGGATCAGGACCGGCGTGGAGGAGATGGTCCGTCCGTTCCTCGCAGGCGATCTTCCGGAGTACGGAGATTTCGAGGGAAGGAGAATGCGCCTGATCGCGAGGCTCCCGGCCGACAACCCCGACGAGCTGTCGGGGGCCATGATCGAGGAGATCACCGCAGGGGACCGGGCGGGTATCGACACCCTCCACCTGCTCCTGATGGATCTCCACAGGGCGCTCAACGGGTTCCTTGCCAGGCTCGCCGTCGAGGCGATCGGAGGGGCACGGGTCTATATGCTCGACGATGAAGACCGAGAACACGTCCGGGCGTTCATGGAGGGGCTGAACCGGACAGCGCCCCTCAAGTTCGGACACCCGGGCCTCGGCACGACCGCGACACGGACCGGCGAGAAGCTCGTGATCCAGAACGATATCGGGATGACCGAGGCGCACGTACTCGTGATCGGCGTGGTCGATCGCACGGTCACGATCACGTATACCGATGTCCACATGGCGCGCCTCTCGTTCTTCCAGTCCCTCTTCGACCAATGGGAAACGGAGTGGTCCGATACCCTCTCGCGCCGGATGGACAGGAGCTCCGCGGACGAGATCTTCCACCTCTCGGTCGGGACCTTCACCGCTCCCGACCTTGTCCGGCTCCGGGAGTTCCTCGCACACCTCGGGTCCCGGCTCGTTTTCCTGATAGACTGGAACCGCGCGAGGAAGCAGCTCCGCAATTTCCTGCTGAACAAGGACGCAATCGCGGTCCTCCGCCGGGCGGCCGAGGACGAGATCGGGCATCGGGGCTTCCTCGAGCTCGGCGGAGAACGGCTGATCTACGCCGCGCTCGAGCTCGCGGCGAAGGTGCCGCTCAGGTACGGGGAGCCCCTCCACCAGATCCTCGGCCGGGAGAAGACGACGGAGTACCTCTCCTGGGTGCTCCGGACCTCGGCCGAGGGTCTGCTGAAGGAGAGTCCCCGCCTGCTGATCCAGGACGAGATCCGGGCCGAGCTCCTCCGCTATTTCCGCTCGGCGCAGACCGAACTCCTGGAGGTCTGCATCGGGCACGCGACCCTCACCTTCGACGTGGCCAGCGCGCTCCAGACCTCCGTGATGGCGCTTCGCTCGGGCACGGCAGAGGACCGGGTGCCGGNNCTCTCCCGCCGCACGGAGGAGGTCGGGTTCTTCTTCGACCTGATCGTGGCACAGGACGATGCGATCGACTACCTCGAGGAGGGATGTTTCTTCTCGACCCTGATCATGGAAGAGGGGCGGTCCGAGGTGATCCTGGATGGCCTCGAGGAACTGAGCGGCTTCGCTATCGCCGCCGTGCGCGAGTTCATCCGGACGCTGACGGCGGCGCAGTACACCCGGGGCGGTTCGACGCGGGACGAGATGCAGGACTTTCTCGCCGCCGCAAACCGCGTGATCACGATCGAGCAGGACTGCGACGAGGCCCGAAGGCGGGTCGAGCGCCTGATCCTGACCGAATGCCCCGACTATCGCGCCATCCGGACGTACGCCGAGCTCACAAGGACGATCGAGGAGTCGACCAATGCCCTAATGAAGGCGGTCTTTATCCTCCACGACAACATCCTCGAGGAGGCGGGGCGATGAACCCGAAACTTACGGTCTTTGGACCGAACCGGTCGACGGGCGAGGTCTCTCGCGAGCGGTTCGGAAACAAGGCGGCGACCCTGGTCGAGATGTCGGGGCTCGGCGTGCCCGTGCCGCCCGGATTCGCCCTCTCGGTCGAGGTCTGCGAGGAGTACTTCGCGAACGGCGGGCGCCTGCCCGACGATATCACGGAGCTTCTCCGCGAGGGGATCGCCGGGCTCGAAGAGGCGACGGGCCAGATATTCGGCAGCCCCCGCCGGCCCCTCCTCGTCTCGGTCCGGTCCGGCGCGGCGATCTCGATGCCGGGGATCATGGAGACCGTATTGAACGTCGGCCTGAACCGGGACGCGGTCCGGGGCCTCCTCTCCCGGACCGGAAACCCCCGTTTCGCCTGGGACTGCTACCGCCGGTTCCTCGCGCAGTTCGGCGACGTCGTCTACGCCCACGACCCGGCACGGTACCGCGTGCTCCTCCGCGAGGCCATGGACCGCGAGGGGGTTCCCGACGAGGCCGAGCTCGACACGACGAGTCTCCGGGACCTCGCATTCCAGTACGAGCGTCTCTTCGCGGACGCGGGGACACCGTTTCCTGCGAATGTCCCGACCCAGCTCCTTGCCTGCACCGAGGCCGTGCTCAGGTCGTGGCGGAGCCCGAGGGCCGAGGCCTTCCGGAGACTTCAGCTCGCCGATGACGCCCGGGGGACGGCCGTCACGGTCCAGGCGATGGTCTTCGGCAACCTCGACGCGGCATCGGGCGCGGGGGTCGCGTTCACCCGGAACCCCTGGAGCGGGGAGTCCGAGTTGACCCTCGATTTCAGGTTCGGCGCCCAGGGAGAAGAGGTCGTATCGGGCGAGCAGACCGGGCTCGACCAGGTGAACTTCGCCCGCGTGCTCCCCGCGCAGTCCGCCTCGCTCCGGACGATCGGAATCTTACTCGAGAGGCATTATCGGGATATGCAGGATATCGAGTTCACGATCCAGGCCGGCGAGCTCTTCATCCTACAGAGCCGCGACGGAAAGCGAACGCCGCTCGCCACCCTACGCATCGCCGTGGACCTGGTCGACGAGGGGGTACTCGACGAGATCGAGGCTGGACAACAGCTCGCCGGCCTCGATATTGAGGCGATCCGGGTCCGACGGGTCGCGACCGCCGCCGAGCCGATCGCCAACGGGACACCGGCCTCGGGCGGGGTCGCCTCGGGCATGATCGCATTCTCGGCCGAGAGGGCGGAGCAGGACGCACTCGAGACCCCCGTGATCCTGGTCCGGCCGACGGCGTCACCGGACGATATCGAAGGGATCCGGGCCGCTGCCGGACTCCTCGTCTCGCGCGGCGGCCGGACGTCGCACGCGGCCGTGGTCGCGCGGCAGCTCGGCAAGGTCTGCGTGGTCAACTGCAACGCGCTCGTCATCGACCTGGGGCGTCACCGGTGCGAGATCGGCGGGGCCGAGTTCCGCGAGGGCGACGTGATCTCGATCGACGGGGACACGGGCGCGGTCTACGGGGGGACGGTCGAGGTGAAGGAGGAGCGGCCCGACGTCCTGATCAAGGCCGTGAAGACCTGGGGCGGGGTGAAGGAATAGCGCCCGACTGGGCCCCTCAGGCCTCCGCACCTTTGCCCTGCGGAGCGCGGAGAAGCCCATCACCACGATCAGGTAGAAGGCAAGTGCGATCAAGAGCACCTCCCCGTAGAGGATGAGCCATTTCAGCAGGGCCGGCTCGAAGGCGATCGGGGCGGCATAGGTCGGGCCGAAGATGTTGAGCCCGGCGATGGTCGGGCTGCGCGTCATGACCAGCGAGACCACGGGGAGGGCCACGAGCGCGGCGAGTACGACCCCGATCCCCTCGCGCCAGGTCAGCACCTGCGCCTCGAGCATGATGAACGGCGTGATCACGGCGACGGCCGGGACGAGCAGGGGGAGCACGAAGCTCTCGGACCCGACGACCTCCGGGTGTGCCTGCGCGAACGCCGTGACGGCGAGCGCGCCCGCGACCACCGGGAAGAGGACGAGCATGTGGAGCCCCTTCTCGGGCGGCATCCGGATGAACTGGAGCACGGCGAACGCGAGTAGCCCGCCGGCCACGGCCTCGCCGACGCCCAGCCCGCCGAGGAGCAGGAGGGCGCCGAAGATCAGCCCCGAGAAGAGCGACGACATCCGGTCCGAGACCTCGTCGATGAAGAGGGCGAAGGCGTAGCCCATCCCCGCCGTCAGCAGCCCGTACAGCAGAAGCGCCACGCCCGCGACGGGCCACACGGCCGGCCCCTCCAGCCCGAGCACGGACGCAACGAGGCGACCGAGTCCTGTCAGCGGGCTCGGGACGAGGAGGAAGAGGATGGCGAACGAGACCACGGACGCGATGAACGCAGCCGCTGCCCGGGACATATGGTCGAGGGCGTATGCGAAGGCGGGCATCGGCACCAGGACGGCGAGTCCCGCGATCAGGGCGAGGATAAGCATGCCGGGCCCCTCGTGCCCGACGGGCGGGACCACATAGAGCAGGAGCGAGAGCCCGAGGGCGAGCAGCACCGGCACAAACCGGTACCAGCGCCCGATTGCGCTCCGCTCGAGCACCAGTCCGAGTACCGGGGCGACGAGGAGGGCCGGCGCGATCCAGACCCAGGACGGATCGGGTGCCAGTGACGAGAGGACGGAGAGCGCCGTAGATACAAGGGTAATGGCAAAGGATATAAAAACATACGCTTCCGATCACCGCGGTGCCCGTCGCTTCGGACTGAGAAAAAGTGAAGGAGGTTACTGGATGGAGATACCGTCGTCGAGGGAACGCTGGACGGGTTCGCCCGGCTCCTCGTCGACGGCCTCGATCTCGCAGAGCCCGTTCGCCAGGCAGGCGAACCCGACCACGCGGTCCTCCTCCTCGAGCCGGATCATCCGGACGCCGCGCGTCGACCGCTTCTGGATCGAGATGTCGGCGGCCCGGATCCGGATCACGTTGCCGAGCGCCGTGATCAGCACCACCTCCTCGTCCTTCGAGACGGCCCGCGTCGCGACGACGGGGTTGCCGGGGCCGGCCAGGATGTTCCTGACACCCATGGTGCCACGCCCGTGCCCGCGGAACTCGTCGAAGTCGGTCCGCTTGCCCGCGCCCTGGGCCGTTATCGTCAGGAGGTGCTCCTTCTCCACGATCGTGGTCGTGACCAGCTCGTCGCCGTATTTCAGCCTGATCCCGCGCACGCCCTGGACGCCGCGGCCCATGTTTCGGACCTCGTCCTCGTGGAAACGGAGGGCCTGGCCCTTCGCAGTCGAGAGGATCAGCTCCTGCGTACCGTCGGTCTGCTTGACGTCGACCAGGTGGTCTCCCTCGCGGAGCGTGATCGCGTTGATCCCCGACTGCCGCGGGCGCGAGAATTCGCTGGTCGCGATCTTGGCCACCTGCCCCTGCCGTGTCGAGAAGAACAGGTAGCGGTCCTCGCGGAAATCGCGCATCGGGATCACGGCCGTGACGAGCTCGTCCCTCAGATCGAGCAGATTCACGATCGCCTTGCCCTTGCTCGTGCGCGAGGCCTCGGGGATCTCGTAGACCTTGAGCCAGTAAAGCCGTCCGTCCGTGGTGAAGCAGAGCAGGTAGTCGTGCATGGAGGCGAGGAAGATGTTGTCGACCTGGTCCTCCTCCTTGGTCGCCATCCCGATCACGCCGCGCCCGCCGCGGTGCTGGGCGCGGTACGTCTCGAGCGGGAGGCGCTTGATGTAGTTCTGCGCCGTGATCGAGATGAGCATGGGCACGTCCGGGATCAGATCGATGATGTTGAGATCGGACTCCTCCTCCGAGATCAGCGTCCGACGCTCGTTTCCGAACTCCTTGCCGGCCGCGACGACCTCCTTCCGGATCTCGCGGAGCACGTTCGCCTCGCACGAGAGGATCAGCTCGAGCCGTTCGACCGTCTTCAGGAGCTCGAGCCGCTCGTCGCGGAGCTTGGCCTGCTCGAGGTGAGCGAGGCGGCGGAGCTGCATGGCTAGGATAGCCTGGGCCTGGAGCTCGGAGAGCCCGAACTTCTCGATGAGCGCTCTCCCGGCCACCTCGGCCGATTCGGAGGCGCGGATGGTCGCGATCACCTCGTCGATCCGGTCGAGCGCGACCAGGAGGCCGTCGATGATGTGGAGGCGGTCGCGGGCCTTGCGGAGTTCGAACCCGCAGCGGCGGCGCACGACCTCGACCCGGTGGCGGAGGAACTCGTCGATGAGCCCCCTGACCCCGAGCGTCTTCGGCTGTCCCTCGGAGATCGCAAGATTGATCACGCCGAACGTGGACTCGAGCGAGGTGTGCTTGTAGAGCTGGTTCAGGATGATCCTGGGAATGACGCCCTTCCTGAGCTCGATCACGACCCGCATGCCGTCCTTGTCGGACTCGTCGCGCAGGTCGCTGATCCCCTCGATCCGCTTCTCCTTCACGAGCTCGGCGATGTGCTCGACGAGCCGGGCCTTGTTGACCTGGAACGGGAGCTCGCTGATGATGATCTTCGGGACTTTCGTCTCGACGTCTTCGATCTCGGCCACGCCCCGGACCGTGAGCTTGCCGTGCCCGGTCTCGTACGCGGACCGGATGCCGGCGGGGCCCATGATGATCCCGCCGGTCGGAAAGTCCGGGCCCGGCAGGACCTTCAGCAGGTCGTCGGTCGTGCAGTGGGGCCGGTCGATCACGAGCTTGACCGCCTCCGCGACCTCCTTGAGGTTGTGGGGCGGCATGTTCGTGGCCATCCCCACCGCGATCCCGGACGAGCCGTTCACGAGCAGGTTCGGGACGCGGCACGGGAGGACCGTGGGCTCGCTGGTCGAGGTGTCGAAGTTCGGGATGAAGTCGACGGTCTCCTTCTCGAGGTCCGTGAGCAGGGCCTCGGCGTATTTGGTGAGGCGGGCCTCGGTGTAGCGCATCGCGGCCGGCGAGTCCCCGTCCACGGAGCCGAAGTTGCCCTGCCCGTCCACGAGGGGCGAGCGGTACGAGAACGGCTGGGCCATCTTGACCAGCGTATCATAGATCGAGACGTCGCCGTGGGGGTGGTACTTACCCATGGTCGCCGCGACGGCGCGGGCCGACTTCTTGTATGCCTTGTCCGAGGTGTTGCCCTCCTCCCACATCGCGTAGAGCGTGCGGCGGTGGACGGGCTTGAGCCCGTCGCGCACGTCGGGGATGGCACGACCGATGATGACCGACATCGCGTAGTCGATGTACGAGGTCTTCATCTCCTCCTCGATATTCATCTGGATGACCCGCCGCGGGTCCACGGGCTCGATCGGCGCCTGCTTAGATGTCAAGGTTGCTCACCTCCTTCGCATGCCTGGTGATGAAGTCCTTCCGCGCGGCCACGTCGTCGCCCATCAGCTTCTCGAAGATCTCGTTCGCGAACATCGCGTCCTCGATCCGGATCTGCTTGAGCACGCGGGTCTTGGGGTCCATGGTGGTGGACCAGAGCTGGCCCGCGTTCATCTCGCCGAGGCCCTTGTACCGCTGGATCACGGTGTTCTTCTCGCCGATCTCCTTGATGGCGGCCTTGAGCTCCTCGTCATGGTAGACGTAGCGCTCGTGCTTGCCTTTCGCCACGCGGTAGAGCGGCGGCTGGGCGATGTAA
>DUGU01000027.1 GCA_013331215.1 Methanoregulaceae archaeon | reverse complement strand
GACCAACCCGAACTGCTCGACGATCATCTTCACCTTGGGCCTCGCCCCGCTCCGGACGTTCGGGTTCTCCGAGCTCAGGGTGGCGACCATGCAGGCGATCTCGGGCGCGGGCTTCGCGGGGGTGCCCGCAATGGCGATCTACGACAACGTGATCCCTTATATCGGGGGCGAGGAGGAGAAGATGGAGAGTGAGACCCTGAAGATCATGGGCTCCTTCGACGGGAGCACGGTCACGCCGGCCCCGTTGCGGGTCTCGGCCTCGTGCCATCGCGTGCCGGTCATCGACGGGCACACGATGGCGGTCTGGGCAGACATCGAGGCATCGCCGGACGAGGTGCGCGAGGCGTTCCGCTCGTGGCAACCGCCGATCACGGATCTCCCGACCCAGCCCGCCCTGGCGATCAGGCTCTTCGACGAGCCGAACCGGCCGCAGCCGCGCCTCGATCGGATGCGCGGAGGCGGCATGACCGTCTCGGTAGGTCGGATCCGGCCGGGCCTGCGGTTCATTGCGATGGGCCACAACACGATCCGGGGAGCGGCCGGCGCGTCGGTGCTGAACGCGGAGCTGATCGCACAGAAGAATTACCTCTGATCAAGGGGAGACACGCCGTGAACAATGACAATACAGTGTATGTCGGCAACAAACCAGTGATGAACTACGTTCTGGCAGTAGTGACACAGTTCTCGAACGGCGCGGACGAGGTCGCGATCAAGGCTCGCGGCAAGGCGATCTCCCGGGCGGTGGATACGGCCGAGATCGCCCTGAACCGGTTCCTGCAGGGGGTCATGAAGAAGGAGATCCGGATCTCGACCGAGGAGATCGAGACCGATGACGGGCGTACGAACGTCTCGAGCATCGAGATTGTGCTGACGCACCGGGTCTGACCCCACCTCTTCTTCCACGTTTCCGGCGTGGGTTCACTTTCACGCCGCATGCCTGCCCTCTCAAATACACGAACGGCGACGATCATACGGCAGCGTCGCGCGGGGACTTACCACGCGCCCGGTGCGCACATGGCCCGGAGGGCGACCAGAACCATGAACTCCGCATCACTGATACGCAAGCGGGTGCGCCGGCGGCAGGCACGGTCTGCTGTCGGGCAGCTCGCCGCTCGGCTAGGATCGCTCGTCGTCCGCCGGCAAGCTGCGCCCCTGATCCCGCTCGCACCGTTCGACGACCTCTGACGGCGAGGCACACCTCATGGAACGAGACCGGCTCCCGGCCGTTCGGCACGACTGCGAACGGGGGATATACGGCGCGCACAGGCGCGAGGGCGGTCGCGCCGGTTTCTCCCATGCGGACGAGTCATAGGCCGCCGTGCGATCGGCATGAAGACCGAAGCAGCTCCAGAGGAGCTCGAAGTAAAGGAGGCCGTGTGCTCCCCCGATCGTCCGGAATCCGTGAGTGAGCCGATGCGTTAATTCGGCTGGAGATGGCAGTTATTGTATGGCTTCCCCACTTCTCGCAGTCATCCTATCGTTCTTCATTCCCGGTCTCGGGCAATTCTATACGGGCCAGCTCTTCAAGGCGATCCTGCTCTTTGTCCTCGCGGTGGTCTTCGCCGCTCTCTCCACCGTGCTGATCGGGATCCCGTTCTACCTGATCGTATGGGTCTATTCGATGTATGACGCATACACGGCCGCACAGAAGCAGGCATCTTAGGCAGAGATCGACACCTTACGGGTATAATCCGCCACCGAACATGCNNCGCCGAGCCTGCGACTGGCTGAGGGCCTGTGATAACGAGTTGCCGCATGAGCCTGCTATACAAATTCAAACCGCACAAGGACCGGGATCTGCATCTGATATGCCGTATGCTGCTGTCGGCGGGGATAACCCCCAACGTGGTTACGGCATTCGGCCTGCTCGTATCGGTACTGGCAGGAGTGGTTGCGGGATCCGGCCATCTCTATGCCGGCATCGTCATTTTTTTGATGGGTGCCGGTCTGGATGTCGTCGATGGTTCGCTTGCGAGAAACGCCGGACTCTGCACAGAATTCGGCCGGTATTTCGACAGCATCTGCGATCGGCTGTCCGAGGCAGTGTTCATCGCAGGTGCCGTCATCGGGGGTGTTCCCTCAATCACCTTCATGGTTGTCGCTGGCTCCGTGCTCCTTCTGGCTTCGAGAGTTGTTAATCACCAGAAGGGACTCGACTCGGATGCCGCGATGTTCGGCAGGCCGGAGAGGCTGACGTTGCTGGTTGCCGGGCTGTTATCTCCCTCTCCTATCAACGCGATTCTTGTTGTCACGAATACTCTCCTGAGTCTTGTTTCATCGTACCAAGTCTTGGCATCCGGAGCCAAGGCAGAAAAATCAAACGAAAACGCGACCGCGGCCGAACAATAATAAAAACCCGTGGTCCTGGAAAACCCGCGGAAAGGAAACGGATTCCGGGCTGTGAAGAGCTCCGTGAATTTCTGCAGCAGGACCGAGCCGTGGAATGTGAATCCCCGTGGCACAAGGATGCTCGTAGGCCTCTCAGTAAAGGATAGTATGTATGATTCCTTCGGGAGAGAAGGAATCCCCCAACAGCGAAGAGGTTCGGGTAATTGATCAGAAGAAGCGGGAGGCTGTGGGTGTGGTCTTCGTTGCTTCCGTCTCTGCAGGAATGTGACCGTCCGCATAACAATCTTCCTCGACCGGCCCGGTTATCCCGGCCGTCGACCCCGGTTCTTTGAAATAAACATTCCTGCGTGTAACAACCGCTCTGATCGGACAGGACGCCGGGGTGATCGGGATGTCTTTGTCGCGGTCATCATGCCCGGCCTGGTCACTACCGCGAGAATGCCGCCCGTCTTCCGGAACTGACTCCTTCGGTCCCGACACAGGGCTCGGGAGAAGGTTCCTTTCGCCCCCGATGTCCATGACCGGCTTCTCAACTCCGGCCAAGCCCGCGCGCCTATGCGGTTGCCTGTCGCCCAGGTCGGAGACCCGAAAATCGGGTGTCCTCGACTCCTCCCTCAGGACCTCGAGCATCTCCCCGATCTCTGCCGGCCTGGAGATGGCGTGCAGGACCCCGTCCGCCCGGTTCTTGCCGGAAAACGGCGTCTCGAAGAAGTACAACGACTCCATCCTGCCCACCCGCTCGAGCGTGGACCCGGTTCAAGCCCCCCGATACGTCGTCGGAGTCGTCCCTGCACCACGGTCCGGTCGGCCACCGCCCATAAAAACTGCCTCCTCGACGACACGCAGTGCATCCGTCAGGCCCGGACCGATCCCATTATTCGTCGTGCGGGGGGAGGGGCGGGAACAGGTCCTTCACCCGGCCCGCGACGTTCGCGAAGAGGGGAGCGCCGGGTGGAGGCAGTTGATACGGTCGTGGCCGACGGACTCCGTGGACGGCAGGCTGGCAAAGAAACGGTTCAGAAGTGGATAAGAAGTGCGAGGGAGGCGATTCGAACGCCCNNGCCCTCAACCTTGCGCCTTTGACCTAGCTCGGCAACCCTCGCGCGTGTGCCATATCAGGTCGGCCCGGATCGGTATATACCTTCCGTCCGCCATCGCCTCTCCCGGGTCCAATAGAATTATACCGATCACCGATGCACGAAAATGCGCAGATGTGGTCCCAGATCATGCAGGCGTTCGCCGAATCCCCGTCGCAGGAACGGGTCGTTCGCTTCCTGCTCGAGAACGGCCTCGGGGTCAGTCCCGAGGGGCGGGTGGTCTGCAACCGGATCGCGATACCGGCGACCCAGGTGGCGGCCGCCGTGGGCGTCGACCGCCGGGTCGTGGACGCGACTGCGAAGCGGATCCTCGACGATAACCGGCTCGCGCCGATCTTCAGCAGGATGAGGGCGACCCCCGACCTCTCGATAGTGGCGGAGCACCTGGGGCTTTCGGTGATCACGATCACCCCCAAAGACGCTCGGGACCGGGGGATCGTGGCATCCGCGGTCCGCGTCCTGGACCAGCACGATCTCGCGATCCGCCAGATCTTCGTGACCGACCCCTACCTCGCAGAGGAGCCGAAGCTCGTGGTAATCGTGGACGGGACCCTGCCGCACGGTGTGGTCGACGAGCTCCGGTCCCTGCCGCAGGTGCGCCGGATTACCCTGTGAAGGTGTCCATCTCGCGCCATAGCCGGTACATACGCCGGCGCGAGCGGTGCGGCAGGGCGAACGAACGGGCGAGCTCCCGCTCCATGGAGACAACCCGATCCCCCTTCAGCCGTTTGTCCGCATAAGCGACCAGCCGCTCCTCGGGCGTCACGGGCACGCAGTCGCGCGGCAGGAGACCGAGCAGGGCGCATTCGTCCGCCGTAAGCCCTGCACCCGTATGCCGTTCGACGATGCGGCAGACGGCCTCGGGCCACCCTGATGCCCGGAGGAGCGCTGCGCCGGCCTGTGCGTGGCCGATCCCGTGGGTGACGGATCGGCCGATGTCGTGGAGCATGCCGCCGGCCGTGAGAAGATCCCGGTCGTAGAGACGGTCGCCCCCGGCGAACTGGAGGGCGAGGGCTGTCACCGCGTGGCAGTGCCGGACCACTCCCTCGTCGCAGCCGGCTTCGCGGAGCAGGGCCGCGTACTCACTCATGCCCGAGCGAGGAGGCGATCGCCTCGCGCCGTCGGCGGAGTGCGAGGAGCAGGACGTCGTTGTCGAAGTGGGCAATGGGCGCGCCGCATTCGGGGCAGCAGAAGTCGACGTCCATGGCCTGGTTGAAGGTTACGAGTCGGCCGCACTGGCCGCATCGGTAGAAGTCGTTCTCATCCTCGAACCGCTCGCGGGCCCTGAGCTTCTCCAGGACCGTCTCCATCTCCTCGGCCATCGCGGCGGGAATGGTGTCGAGACGGAGGCGCCAGAGGTACGTGAGCCAGCCGGTCTCGTTGTTCTTGATCCGCCGATACTCGGCGAGCCGCCGTTCGTAGAGAGTGTAGAGCGTGTGCCGCACGGAGTTCAGGTTGATCTTGGTGACCTCGGCGAGTTCTTCATCGCTGAACTCGCCCTCCTCGGGGAAACGCTGGATCAGCAGGAGGCCCTCGTCGCGGATGAGCCGGTGCAGGTACGCGGCGACGGCAGGCTGTTCAAGGATCTCGGTGACGGCTACCATCGCTCCATATATGTTCGCACAGCCGTTATATGCTTATCCAGGAGGGCAAGGGCGGCGGCCTCGTCCGGGTCCGCAGCCCGAACCGAGACGACCGCGCTTCCCGCCGGGATCGCGGTGCCCGGATGCGGGATGTCGGCGGCGATCGGAGCGAGGCAGGAGAGGTCGGTGCCGACCACTATGTCCCGGTCGGCGAAGAGGATCCGCCTGGCCGCGCACTGCCGCGGTTCCGGGCGGGCATCGGGGAGGCGGCCGTCGCAGGCGTCGAGGTGGAGCCGGACCAGGTTTACACCGGCCGCGGCCTCGACGGTCTCGAGCGTTCCCTGGAACCGCGGGTTGATCTCGATCGCCACGGGTCCGCCCTCGTCGGGGAGGACGAAGTCGACCCCAACTGCGCCCACGCAGCCGCTCGCGCCCGCGACCGTCTCGGCGATCTCGGCCATCTCCCCCGCGAGCGGGTGGTCGCAGGGCGTGACCGAGCCGGCGAAGCCGTAGCCCATCCCGATTCCACCGCGGAGGAGCTGCCGGTTCGTGGCGACCGCGACGGCGCGGTGGCCGTCGGCGATGCAGGAGACCGATGCCGGGACCCCCGCGACCACCTCCTGAAGGAGGAACGGTTGGCCGGGGTAGAGCACGGTCCAGGCCTCGAGCTCGTCGTCGGACCCGACCACCGCGTTCCGCCAGCCCCCGGATCCGTGGACCGGCTTCGCCATGGCCGGATACGTGCCCCGCATGAACCTGCGCGGGGCGCGCACGCCGAGCGCCTCGAAGAATGACTGGGTCTCGCCCTTGTCGAGAAATCGGGCGGCCGTCACGGGGGCCGTGCCGAGCAGGGGGACGGGCAGGGCGAGCGTCTCCGCGCCCGAGCCCGCGAGGAAGCCGTCGACTCCGTGTTCGCGCGCGGCATCGGCGGCCAGGGCCGCGAGCTCCTCGAGTGTCTCGAACCGGATGCACGCGTCGGCCGCGAGGTCGAGGTCGAGGTCGCAGAAATGGTCGACCGCGATCACGCCGTACCCGGCGCGGCGCGCGGACCCGGCGATGTGCCGTGTCGCGAAACCGGCCACCAGGAGCCGACCGTTCACTCTCCCTCCAACGGCCCCTCGGCGACCTTGCCGTGCGCCGCGGGGACCACGCGTATCCGGGCGCCGGGGAACGATGCCTTGAGCTCGTGCCCCTCGAAGATCCGGTCGAGGAAGACCGCGAGCCCGGCGATCTCCGAGTGGGGCTGGTTCGTGACCGCGACATTGAAGTCTGCCAGACCGTAGACCTCTCCCGGCACCTTCTCGGCCCCGACGACGACCAGCACCCGGTCGCGGGAACGGACCTCGTCGATCACGTCGGGGAGGTTCAGTCCGTACATCGTCAGGTGGACCACGGTCCCGCCGGCCGCCTTCCAGTCGGCGATGCACCGGCGCCACTTGACGCCGTTCTCGGCCTCGAAACCGCCGCCCCAGCGCTCGACCACGTCTCCAATCGACGCGATTACTCCCGCGTCGTCGGCGGCGAGGAACATGCGGCGGGCTCCGAGGGCACGGGCGGTCAGGCCCACGTGGGTCGTGACGCGCTGGTCCCGTTCGGGCCGGTGACCGAGCCGAAGGACCGCGACTTCACGCGTCATCGAGCCTCCGCATGCGGATGACACCGTCCTCGACGACGAACGGCACCTCTTTTCCGTACCGGACCTGGCAGAGGAGGAGCGAGTCCTGGACCCCGAGGAGCAGGATGCGATCGCCATCCCGCCGGGCGAGGAGAGCCCGCTCGAGCCGCGCGGCCGACGAGGCCACCGCGTCCTCTGCAAGGCCGGTAGCCTCCGCGAGGTCGGGCACGGTCGCCGATCCCGGACCACGGGAGAGGGTCATGTAGCAGAGCCAGTCGATGTCCTCGTCGCGCATCGCGATCAGGTTCGGCGCGGAAGAGGATTAGAGGTTCGGCTCCCCGCGGGCCCGGGCGAGGAGCAGGGCGTACACCCCGGGGCTCAGGAGTTCCTTCGCCTCGCTCCTGTAGCCCGTCTCGATCCGGTCGAAGAGCCGGCGCGTCCCGTCGGGCGTGGTCCTGATTCCGACCC
>DUGU01000336.1 GCA_013331215.1 Methanoregulaceae archaeon | reverse complement strand
GAGGCCTTGAGATCCCCGTTGATTCGCGTCAGGTTGTAGAGAGTGTCGTCGCCGCTCTTCTTGACGAGCTTGTCGATCTCGTCCAGTACGATCACGAGCACGCCGCCGCGGGCCTCGAGCTGGTTCTTGAGCTCGAGGTAGACCTGGTCCGTCGGCCAGCCGGTCATCGGGATGTGCGTTCGGAGCTTGTCGGAGGAGAGCTCTTCGGGATGTTCGACCTCCTTCGCGATCTGTGCGAGGACCCGGTACTGGGTGTCGATCACTTCGCAGTTGATGTGGACCACCGTGCAGAGCGAGGTCTGGGTCGAGGCCTTCTCGAGCTCGCCGCCGACATACCGGACGCAGGCCGTCTTGCCCGTACCGGTCTTGCCGTAGATCAGGATGTTCGACGGGGTCTCGTTCCGGAGGGACGGCGCCAGAATCGAGGCGATCTCGTCGATCTGGGGTATTCGATGAGGGAGAATCTGGGGGCGGTAGGAGTGCCGGAGGACCTCCCGGTTCCTGAAGATCCGGGCGCGCTCGGTCAGATACCTCTTGAAGAGACCGAGCGAGGGGTTCTCGACCGGGGGGATGTCCGGAGTCATGTGCACTGGAAGCTGTACGTTGGCATTCGGAGTCTATTAAGGTGATCGGCCCGACCGGAGTGGTCGGGAGAACCCCTTTGTTTCCAGTGGAGCTAGTGGAGCGGTTCCGTTGTGACGGGATCTTTCTGTACGGCGACAGCCCGGTTGATGACCCCCTTGCTTCCACTGGAGATCGATTCCGGCCGATCGATCCCGCACCGGGGATGGTGGATTTACCCGATTCGACCGCGGGTTGCCCGCCGGATGACCATTCCCGGATACCTCGCGAAGAACGATGATCGGACCGCACGATCACCGAGGCCCCCACCCCTTGGTTTCCTGTGGAACCTATGGAAGCGGGATGGCGATCTCCGTTTTCCATAACAGGGAAGCGGCAGTTGGTAATTATTACTTCCAAACTACAAAAAGCTGATCAGTACGGACGATGAAGAGAAAATCGAATCCGAGCTACCGGATTGCCTCAGAAGAACCCGATCATTCGCGGCAACGGATCGAAAATTGTACTCGTTCGAGCAGAGATCGATGCTCGACCAGTCGTGCTCGCGTCTGTCCACAGGGTTCCAGTGGAAACAAAGGGGTACCCCTCATTGGTGAAAAAGGCCGCAAAAGGATGCACGGACCTCTCTGTTTCAACTTTTAGCGAACATTTCTTTCGTCAGCTGGAACCTTCTTCTCTGATCCGCACACAGGAAGCTCCCATGGATCCGACTCATCGCGACCCGGTTGAGGTTCGGGCGGGCGTGATCACGGTCTCCTCGACCCGCACCGAGGCGACCGATACCAGCGGGCAGCTGATTCGGGATCGCTTTGCTGCCGCCGGACACCAGGTCGTGTACACTGCAATCGTCCCGGATACGGTCCCGGCGATCCGTGCCGCAGTCGTACGATCGCTGGAGAGTGCAAACTGCGTCGTCCTCTCGGGAGGGACCGGCCTGACCCACGATGACTGCACGATCGAGGCCGTGGCCCCGTTCTACGACCGGACCATCGACGGCTTCGGCGAGCTTTTCAGGGCAAAGAGTCTCGCCGAGATCGGAACTGCGGCCATGCTCTCTCGCGCCTCGGCCGGTCTCGTGGGACGCTCCGCGGTCTTCTGCATCCCCGGTTCGACCGGCGCAGCCCGGCTCGCGCTCGAGGACCTGATCCTCCCCGAGGTCGGCCACATCCTGACCCACGTGAACCGGTAATCGGCCGGCTCACCGATTTGCATCGAGCAGCGCGACCCGCTCGAGCACGAGCTCCGCCAGCCGGTCCTCGCCGACAATGGCGAGCTCGGCCGGTGTGATCTCGAAGAGGTCGCAGAGCCTTCGGCGATGCGCGGGGCTCAGTCCGCATGGATCAGGCTCGAACCGGGTCAGCGCCGAGAGAAGCGCCCAGGCCCGGTCGGCCGGCGGCGCCACCGCTACCCAGCAGCGGTTCTCCCCCTCGTGGAGCCCAAAGGTCCGGCCGATCCGGGTCTGCCGTGTCCCGGCCGCGTACAGCAGCGCCTCCATCTCGAATGTCCGGGCAATCGGGTCGCCGCGTTCGACCGAACGCGCTGCGTGGGCAAGTGCGGAGGCCGCGTGCACCCGCCCTGCCATTTTATCGGCGTCGAAGAGGACGATCCGCGTCCCGGTCTCCTTGGCGATCCACCGGATCGCGGCGAGGAGTACCACTGGATCGTCGATTGTCACCATCGCGTAGCGGATACCAAACTCCATTCCGATCACCCGAACTGGTGGAGTGAGGACTGCCGTGCTCCGGTGGTTTCGTCGCTCACGCGCTCCCCCCCTCCTTCGAGCTGGGCAAAGACCTNNTGCCGAGCTGGGCAAAGACCTGGTCCGCGATCCCGCGACCGAGGATCCGGGCGACCTCGTCGCGGCCCGCGGCGCGGAGCGCCTCCGGGTCCGTGATGCCGTTCGTGTACAGGCGGCGGGCGCGCACGCGCCCGATCCCGCGGAGGCGGATCAGGGGCAGAAGCTCGCGCCGGACACCGTGCGCGACGCAGAGCTCGAGCTCGGCCGTACTCCGTTCGAACTCCCCCCGGAACATCCCGGCCAGCCGCGCGGCCGCGTGGACGAGCCAGGCCACGTTGGTCACCGCAGAGTGGATGTCCCCGGGCGCGACTTCGTAGCGTTCGCAGATGATCTCCTCCGAGACTTCGGCCACGTAGTCGGCGAGCAGGAGCGCCGTCTTGAGCGCGCGGTAGAAGGTCTCCTGCGACTCCCAGGGGAACTCCATCCAGAGTTCCTCCTCGCGCTCGTACGCGAAGCGGGAGAGTGCGTCCATGTCCCGCGCCTTCACGAAGAGTGCGGGCATGTCGGGCGTGGCGCAGAGGACCTGGAGGAGGCCCACGTCGGTGAACGCGTCGGCCTCGAGGAGCGCGTGCGTGATCTGCTCGGCCGTGATCGGATCGACGTAGAGGCGCGAGACCTGGCTCCCGTACTCCGTCGGGTCGTACCGGCCCGAGAGGTCCGAGACCATCTCGGCGTCGAGCAGAAAGACGAGCGCATTCTCGATCGCCGGTCCGAGCGCGTCCGTGTCGCGGTGGGTGTGGCCGTAGAAGGTCGTGGCCATGAACGCGGCCAGCTCCTCCTCGGTCCGCGCGAAACGGGTCGCGATCAGGGAGAGGATATGGGTGGAGAGCACGCCGGGATCGCCGCAGTGGGACGCGATCGGCTCGGGGGAGGCGTCGATGTATCGCTCGAAGAGCTCGTCGATCGTCTCCTCGGACTTCGCAATCAGTACGGCCTCGCCGTACGGGTCGAGGTGGGGCCGGCCCGCGCGCCCGGCCATCTGGTGGTACTCCTGGACGGGGATCGGGACCATTCCCTGCCCCCCGGCGAAGCGGAAGCAGTCGCGGACGACCACGCGGCGCGCCGGCAGGTTTAGGCCGGCCGCGAGCGTCGGGGTGGAGGCGATGCACTTGATCGCCCCGGCCCGGAACCCCTCCTCGACGAGCCCGCGGTACTCGCGCCGGAGACCCGCGTGGTGAAACGCCGCCCCTCGGGCCACGCAGGCCGCGAGCGTCC
>DUGU01000068.1 GCA_013331215.1 Methanoregulaceae archaeon | reverse complement strand
TTTACCGGAGCGTTTTCTCCCCGGCCCGGTGCCGCCAACAGGAAAATATATATAGGATTGCGCCGTTGCAGCATACGTCTCTGCTCGGCAGGGACCCACTTCGAACACCCTCTACAGCATCGTGCCATGAACAGTGGTTCAGGAGAAGAGTCACCAGAAATATCGTGATCGGGACGATCACCGGAAAGGCGTGACAGGGAAGCGTGGGGCCCTGTCACGCCGCTCTTTTTCCGAGAACGCTTCGGTGTCCGCTACTGCACCAGCGAAGGTTTTTAAAACACTCGCGAGAGTACAAGCTTCTCAGCGAGCTGAAGGGTGGTCAGTCTGGCGAAGTGCATCCGATCTGGTCCAGGGCATCGTCGACATAGTTCGCCGGCGAACCCGAGAGCGGCGGATCCTGAAGCCTCGGCGGCACGGCCGCACGAACGCCTCCTCCGGGTCGGGCGCGACCTGTTGCGGGAGGTCGCAGGCGGCGAACAGCCGGCCGTCGTGTTCGAACGCGCCATCGAGCGCATCCGCAATGCTGGACAGTACCGCTCCGTCCGGTACCGGCCCGGCGACGATCTCACCCCGGAGGTGCTGGCCGACGACCCGTCGGTGGTCGCCATCGTGGTCGGCGTGAACGAGCGGCAGCACGGACTACTCGTGGTCGAGACGGCCCCGTCCCGCCCGCCGGACGAGGCCGAGCGGGTCCTGCTCGAAGAGTGCGCCGACGACCTCGCCCTCGCGCTCCACCTCGAGCGCCTCGAGCAGGAGCGGCGGCAGACCCTGGTCCGGATCCTCGAGAGCGAGGAGCGGTTCAGACAGGTCTTCCACCAGACCAACGACGCGATCCTGCTGTACGGGGTCGACCCCGACGGGGGGGACCACCGCTGCCTCGAGGCGAACGACCAGGCCTGCCGGTGGCTGGGCTACTCTCAGGACGACCTTCAGCAGTACAGCCCTGCGGACCTGATCGCGCCGCATGAAGCGGGCGAACTTCCGCCATGGGACCGGCCGGAGCCGGGACCCTTCCGGTTCGACGCGTGCATCCGCCGGCGCGACGGGCCCACGACGGCCGTGGTCAGCCTTCAGCGCTTCAACCTGCTCGGCCGGGAGGTGATGCTGATCGTGGCGCGCGACGTCGCGGAAGAGCGGCAACGGGAGAAGGAGCAGGTGGAATCGCTCAGGCAGATCCATCAGAACATGGAGCAGTTTCAGATCCTGAACGACCAGATCCGGAACCCGGTCCAGGTGATCATCGGTCTGGCCGACCTGCAGGGAGGCGATGTCGGGGACCGGATCATCCGGCAGGCCCACGAGATCGATGAGATCGTCCGCCAGCTCGACATCGGCTGGCTCGAATCCGCGAAGGTCTCGGCGTACCTGCGCCGGTACGGAAACCGGACCTGACCGGACGGTCGGAGGAAGAGCAGGATCGGCAGGGCCGTGCCCCGGATCAGGAACCCGACCGCGGCTACCGGCAGCGTGTGCTCGCGGACCACCGTCGAGGGCGGTCGCCCGTGGCCCGCTGCACGAGCCGGAAGGAGGGGTCGGTCACGTAGCCGACGGTGCAGACCCCGGCGACTATCAGCACGAGCGGGACCGGGTCGATCGCGGCCGCGACCTCCGTGCCCGCGGGGACCCGGCCGGCGATCACGAGCGCGAAGACGGCGAAGAGCCCCGCGGCGTCCATGGTCGGAGAAGCGGGGGGGCTCCGGTCGGATAAAGCCCTTCAGGCCCGGAGCCGTTCGGGGTGTGCGTAGCAGACGAAGCCGCCGGTGCTCCCGTTGCCGCAGAGGCAGAGCCCGGACCGGTGCGCGAGCTCGATCGCGAGCACGGTCACGAGCCCGGCCGTCGCGAGGACGGGAACCCCCGCGACGACCGCGGCCCGGGCGAGCTCGGCTGTGGCCCGGTGCGAGACGGCCGCGACCGCGTCCGCTCGCGGAGTCCCGGCCATGACCGCGGCCCCGGCCACGCGGGCGAGCGCGGTGCTGAGGCCGAGGTCGTGACTGACGATGGCTCGTCCGTCGGGGAAGAGGAGTGCGGCCGAGAAGAGCCCCGCGGGGGGTGCCGCGACGGCGCCGAGCGCGGCCCCGACCCGGGCGGGGNNGCTCGGACAGGTGCGAGGCGGCCCCGCCGCAGCCCGTGATCGTGCCGCGCCGCGGGACGACGACCCTGAACGGGTCGCGGGTCAGGGCCCGGACGCAGGGCCCGTCCTCGCGGACCGACTCGAGCTCGTCGAAGGACCGGATCACCTGCTCGGTGACGAGGAGGCCGACGGCGAGCTCCCGGGGCCGGTCCGGGACGGTCATCGCGGCCGCGAAGAACCGGCCGTTCAGGAAGACCGAGACCGCGAGCTCCTCGAGCACGGGCCCGTCGGCGCCCGTCCCGATACGGACCGGACGCGGCGGCTCAGGCACCGCGGGCACACTCCCCGACGCCCGCGAGCAGGGTCTCGACGTCGGCGTCGTTCGAGTAGCAGTGGAGGCTCGCCCGGACCGTGCCGTCGGGCAGACCGAGACGGCGCATCAGGGGCTCGCAGCAGTGGTGTCCCGAGCGGACCATCACGTTCAGCTCGTCCGAGAGGTACTGCGCGACCTCGTGGGGGTGGAACCCCTCGAGCGTGAACGAGACCACGCCGATCCGCCGCGCCGGGTCGGCGGGGGCATACACTCGGACGCCGTCGATCGCGGTGAGCCCGTCCGCGAGCCGCGCGGTCAGCGCCGTCTCGCGCTCCCGGACCGCGTCCATGCCGAGGGCGGAGAGGTAGTCGACGGCCGCGCCCAGGCCGATGGCGCCGCCGACGTTCGGGGTGCCGGCCTCGTACCGGGCCGGGCCGGGCACGAGGGTCCAGCCGTCGGGCCCGACCGATTCGACCGCGCCGCCGCCGAGGAGGAGCGGCTCGAGGTCGGGCTCGCGCATCCAGAGGGCGCCCGTCCCGGTCGGGCCGAGCAGCTTGTGCCCCGAGAACGCGAGGTAATCGATGCCGAGGGCCTCCACGTCGACGGGGATATGGGGGACCGACTGGGCCCCGTCGACCAGGAGGCGCGCGCCCGCGCCGCGGCAGAGCCGGGCGACCTCGGCCACGGGCGTGATCGCGCCGACCGCGTTCGAGGCGTGCGTGAGTGCGACGAGCCGGGTATTCCCGTCGATCGCGTCCGCCATCGCGTCGAGGTCGAGGGAGAGGTCGTCACGGATGTCCACGACCTCCACCTCGACACCGCGCTCGCGGAGACGGAGCCAGGGGAGCAGGTTCGAGTGGTGCTCGAGGACCGTGGTGATGACCCGGTCGCCCGTGGCCCAGGGGAGGCCGTGGGCGACGAGCTCGACCGCCTCGGTCGTGTTCTTCGTGAAGACGAGGGTCCCGTTCCCGCCGTTCACGAACCGGGCGACCTTTTCGCGCGCGAGCCAGTAGCGTTCGGAGGCGAGCTGGCTGAGCCGGTGGACCCCGCGCCCGACGTTCGCCCGGTAATGGCGCTCGAACTCGAGCTGGACCGCCAGCACCGGCTCGGGCGAGAGGCTCGTCGCGGCCGAGTCGAGGTAGACTGTGTCCCCCAGGACGGCGAAGTCCGCCCGCGGCGCGGTGCCGGCGGCCGCTCCCGGGGGTGCAGCGATCGCTNNGGCGGCGGTTGCCGGGGGTGCCGCGACGGCTGCCGCGGGCGTCGCCGCCGGCGGTGCCGCAGGCCGCCGTGCGGCCGGTGCCGGCGCGAGTCCCCCCTCGTCCGTGAGGGCGAGGTCGTGCGCCCGGCAGAGCTCGGCCATCTTCCTCGGGAGTGCCTTCCACCGCCAGAGCCCCCAGTCCGCGAACTCCGGGGGGAGGCCCTTCGCATCCGCGTACCGGCCGAGGAACTCCTCCCACCGCGCCGCGAGCGCGGGGTGGGTCGTGCGGAGCCCCTCCCACTCGGCCTCGAGCATGGCGGGGCAGAGGTAGCAGCCGAGCCGCTCGAACCCCCGGTCGTACAGCGGGTTGTACGGGAGCTCGCGCCACCAGAGGTAGAGCCAGACCTCGAGCGCGCGCCAGTTCCGGATCGGCGAGATATTGAGCTGGAGCGGGTTGTTCGGGTTCTGGCTCGCCTCGTCGAGCCCGGCCCGGTTCCAGGACTCGTACCACCGGTTGCCCTGGACCGTGACGCACGGGCCGGTCTCGGCGAGGTGCCGCTTCAGCGGGGCGAGCTTGAGGAGCTTGCAGCACCAGCGGTTGTCCTTGCCCGGCGGGCCCGCGCGTTCGACGGCCTGGTAGAAGTCGGCGCCCCTCTCGATCACCCGCGCTCCCATGGCCCGGACGAAGTCGTAGGTCTCGGGGAACTCGAGGCCGGTGTCGATGAAGAAGGCATCTGCCACGCCGGCCTTCCGCGCGAGCGCGAGCACGGCCGTGCTGTCCTTGCCGCCCGAGAAGGAGACGTTCGCGCAGGGCCGGTCGCCGAGGTGAGTGCGGATCGTCCGGATCGCCTGTCGTTCGAGGTTCTTGAGGTGGTGCCGGTTCAGGTCGACGACCACGTCCCAGCCCGGGTCCGGGTACCGGGCTGGCGTGACCGGCACGAGTTCGCGGACCTTGAGCCGGCCGCCGGC
>DUGU01000345.1 GCA_013331215.1 Methanoregulaceae archaeon | reverse complement strand
GAGCACCGGGTCCTGGAGGAGGGTGTGCGGGTCCTCGAGGCCGCGATCGCCCGGGAACGCGAACGGCTCGAGGGGCGGCAGGAGGCGCTCCGGGCTCAGCTCGCGGCGGGCGACCCCGCCCCCGTGCTGACTGCAGTTGCGGCCGAGGCCGCACGCGTCGAGGCGGAGGAGTCGCAGCTCGAGGCCGCGCTCGCGCCCGAGGCCGAGGTGGCCGAGGAGACCGGGCTCTGCAACCAGATCCGCGGGACCGTGCAGGCCCGGATCGAGGCCGCCGAGCGGGAGGTCGAACGCGTGCTTGCCGACGCAGCGGCGCTCGCCGCTATCGGCGAGGGCGCGGCCTGTCCGACCTGCCGACAGACGCTCACGGCCGATCACCTCGCGGCGATCGCGGCCGACGCCGGGATCGAAGCCGAGCGCGCGCGGGCCGAGGCCCGGGAGTTTCGCGCCCGTCTCGCCGCGATCGACGAAGAGCTTGCCCGGCTCGGAGAGCGGCGCCTCCTCTTCGAGCGGGTGCGCCGCGACCTCGTCTCGATTCGCCGGGAGCGCGCCCTTCTCGAAGGGCGGCGGCGGGAGCTCGAGCAGCGCCGGAACGAGCGAACCGCCGTCGCCGAGGAGTGCGCCGCGCTCGCCCGCCGGCTTGAAGCCGGCGACTTCGCCCCGGACGAACTGGTGCGGCTCGCAGCGGCGATAGCCCGCCGCGATGCCCGCGCTCCAGAGGCAGCTCGCTACGCCGAGGTCGAGGCCGGGGCCGCCGCGCTCGAGGCCGAGGGCGTGGTCGCGGCATACCGGGATGCGCTCGCGCTTCGCGAGGCCCGCGAAGAGGCGGCCCGTCGCCGGGCCTACGCGGAGGCCGCGCTGGGAGCCGTCGAGGAGCGGCTCGGCGCGCGGCAGGCCGAAGCCCGGGAACGGCGGGAACAGCTCGCGGCGATCGCGGCCGCGGTCGACCGCCTCGCCTCGCTCGAAACGTCCCTCGCAGAGGCGGGCGAGCGGGCGGCCGCGGCCGAGCGCGAACGGGTCCGGCTCGAGGTCGAGCAGGCCCGGAACGCAGAGCGGCTCGCCGCAATTACGGCCGAGCGCGAACGCCTGCTCGGCCTCGAGCGGCGGCAGCAGTACCTCGGCGAGGTCCAGCGGTGGCTCGGGGCCCACCTGGTGCCCGCGATCGCCGAGATCGAGGAGGAGGTCTTCGAACGGATCCGGTTCCGCTTCGAAGGGCTCTTCGCCGACTGGTTCGCGCGGCTCGTCGAGGCCGACGATCTCGAGGCCCGCGTGGACGAGACCTTCTCGCCCATGCTCCGCTCGGGCGAGTACGACCTCGACCTCGACCTCGACTCGCTCTCGGGCGGGGAACGGACCAGCCTCGCGCTCGCGTACCGGCTCGCGCTCAACACCATGGTCCGAGAGGAGGCCGGGATGGGGCGCGAGAGCCTGCTGGTCCTGGACGAGCCGACCGACGGGTTCTCCTCGGGCCAGCTCAACCGGCTCCGCGACATCCTCGGCGAGACCGGGTGCGACCAGACGGTCATTGTCTCGCACGAGCAGGAGCTCGAGGGGGTCGCGGACCGGGTCTACGGCGTCTCGAAGGAGCGCGGGGTCTCGACGGTCACGCCCCGCTGAGCCGCCGACTCAGGGGCGCCGCGCCCGGATCAGGTAGAAGTACTCGCCGTACGGCTCGACCGACTCGATCGCGAACCCGGCCGCGCCGATCATGGACGCGGCCTCCTCCTCGGTGAACCGGATCTCGACCGGCGGGCCGAGCAGGTCTCCGTGCCGGATCGTCCCCTCCTTCTTCCAGTCCAGGTTCGCGAGGAGACCCCCGGGCTTCAGCGCGGTCATCGCATTCCGGAGCGCGGCCGCCTGGTCCGCGAAGTCGTGGAGGCAGATACCGAAGAAGACGAGATCGGCGCAGCCCTCGCAGACCACGAACTCCTCGGCCGTGCCGGCCCGGATCCGGATGTTCTCGAGCCCCTCCTCCTCGGCCGTCTCGTGCAGGCGCGTCAGCCGGCCGACCGAGGGGTCGACCGCGTACACGGCCCCGCGCGGCCCGACTATCCGCGCGGCGGGAAGGGTGAAGAAGCCCTCCCCGGAGCCGATGTCGGCCACCACCCACCCGGGCCCGAGGCCGAGTGACTCGAGGATCGCCTCGGGGTTCTGCCACTCGCGCCGCTCCGTCTCATCGTGCAGCTTCATACCATCGCGTAGGGCCGGGGCGACTATCAAGGTGTGGAGGCCATGAATGAATTGATATTGGCATGGGGCGACACTTCTGTACTATGGCGATCGGAGTGCAGTGCTATATCCACGGGTATTCGGAGGACGAAGCGGTCCGGCTCGCCGACCAGGCCAGGACGCTCGCCGACCTCCTCCACCACGACACCCGGTATGCACCCGGCTCCTTCGTTCTCGAGGCGGGGTGCGGAACGGGGGCCCAGACCCGGGAGATCGCCGAGCGGTGCCCGGGCATCTCCCTGGTCTCGGTCGACCTCTCGGCCGCATCGCTCCGGGCGGCGAAGGCCCGCGGGCTCGCCACCGACCTCGTCCGCGGCGAGATCGCGTCACTGCCGTTCAGGGACCGAAGCTTCGACCACGTCTTCGTCTGCTTCGTGCTCGAGCACCTGGCCGATCCCGAGGGGGCTCTCGTGGCACTCCGGCGTCTCCTCCGGCCCGGCGGGACGATCACCGTGATCGAGGGCGACCACGGCTCCTGCTACTACCATCCGGCCACGCCGGCGGCCGCGTCGGCCTGGGGCGCGCTCGTGACCGCGCAGCAGGCGATCNNTGGCGATCGGCGGCGACCCCCTGATCGGCCGGCGGCTGTACCCGCTCGTCGCCGGCGCCGGCTTTGCCGATGTCACGGTCTCGCTCCGGCAGGTCTATGCGGACGAGAGCCTGGCCGGGGTCCAGGACGGGTTCGTGCAGAGGACGATCGTACCCATGGTCGAGGGGGTTCGGGAGCCGAACGCGGCGCTCGGACTGGTCGACTCCGCCACGTTCGAGCAGGGGCTTGCCGACCTCAGGGCCACGGGGGGACCGGGCGGGACCTTCTGCTACACCTTCTTCCGGGCGACGGGGGTCAAGCGAGAGTGAGGGTCTCCGTGGTCCTCGGGCACCCGTCCCCGGGCTCCTTCAACCACGCGCTCGCCTGAGCCGCATGCGAGACGCTGGCCGCGCTCGACCACGAGGTCGTGTTTCACGACCTCTGTGACGAGGGGTTCGATCCCCTGCTGCCGGGCGACGAGGTCCCCCGGGGCGCCCGTCTCGACCCGGTGGTCGCAGTCCACTGCCGGGAGATCGCGGCGGCGGACGGCATAGTGATCGTTCACCCGAACTGGTGGGGGATGCCGCCGGCCGTGCTCGCGGGGTGGGTGGACCNNCGAGGGAGACGGGGGGGAGGGGGTGCCCGAGGGGCTTCTCCGGGCACGGGCCGCGCTCGTGCTGAACACCGCGAACACGTCCGGGTCACGTGAGGCCGAAGTCTTCGGCGACCCCCTCGACATGATCTGGCGGCGGTGTGTCTTCGCCCTCTGCGGCGTACCCGTGGTCGAACGGGCCGTGTACCGCGTCGTCGNNCGTGACCAGTACGCCGGCCGAGCGGGCTACCTGGCTCGACGACGCCCGCGAGCGGGTTCGACGGCTCTTCCCGTCCGGGACCTTCCAGCCCTGAGCCCTCTCGGGGAGACGGATCGGGGTCGGCCGAGCGGAGGGTGAAGAAGAACGTGCTTCCATGTCCTGGCTCGGACTCGACCCAGGTACTCCCCCATGCTGTTCGACGAATTCGCTTGATGAGCGCGAGACCGATCCCGGTCCCTTCGTCCTCCTCGCGGGTGTGGAGACGCTGGAAGATGACGAAGATCCGGTCGAAGTACTCGGGCGAGATCCCGATTCCGTTGTCCGTCACGGAGAACCGGCACCAGGCTCCGTCCTGTTCGGCCGAGACCCGGACCCGCGGGGGCACGCCCGGCCGGCTGAACTTGATCGCATTGCTGACCCGGTTTGAGAAGACCTGGCCGAGCTGGGTCGGGTCCGCGAAGACCCGCGGCAGGGGGCCGGACTCGATGACGGCGTCCGACGTCCTGATGAACGAGGAGAGGTCCCGCAGGACGTCATCGAGCACGGCCTCGCTCTCGGTCGGACTGGGCTCGCTCCCCCGCGTCGAGACGCGGGAGAGCTGGAGAAGGTCCCGGATCAGCGCCTGCATCCGGTTCCCGATCTCGACGATGAACGAGATGTGCTCGTCTGCGTCGATGTCGAGCCGGCCCTTATTCCGCCGTTCGAGGAGCTGGGAGAACGAGACGATCGACCTCAGCGGCTCCTGCAGGTCGTGGCTCGAGACGT
>DUGU01000046.1 GCA_013331215.1 Methanoregulaceae archaeon | reverse complement strand
TGGATGTCGGTGCCGTGGTCGGCACGATCGTGGTTGCGCCGCCGGTGATCTCGAACCAGTCGATATTCTGGCCGCTCACCAGATAGGTGAGCCGGATCACGTGCGTGCCGGCTGTGAGCGAAAGTGGGGCCGAGACTGTCTGATACGCCTCGGAGCTGCCCGTGTTCGGCACGGTAATCGTGCAGCCGGTAGCGCCGTCGACGGTCAGGACGACCTGGCGGCTGTTGGCCCAGGAGCCGACGCGGAAGTTCGCGGTGTAGCTGCCGGACGTGGCGACGTTCACCGTGTACTCGGTCCACTCCCCAGCGATGATCCAGCCGATGTTCGTGACCCCGTTGACGGTCTCGACGTCGACCGCCTCGGCGGTCCGGCCGGCACCGCCGGAGTTCCCGGACGTGGTATCGTAATAGGCGACGTTCTGGCCGCCGTTATCGAAGTCCTCGGCCTGGACCCTGCCCGGCAGGGTGTGCACGCCGTTGTACGGCGTCTGTCCCGCGACCTGTGTCGGTACCACGGTCGGGTTGGTGACCGGCACGGTCGTTGCGCCCGCGGCGATCTCGAACCAGTCGATGTTCTGGCCGCTGCCGAGACACGTCAGGCGGATGACATGGGTACCGGCCGAGAGCACGAGCGGCGCCGAGACCGTCTGGAACGCCTCGTAGCTGCCCGTGTTCGGCACGGTGATCGTGCAGCCGGTAGCGCCGTCGACGGTCAGGACGACCTGGCGGCTGTTGGCCCAGGAGCCGATGCGGAAGTTCGCGGTGTAGCTGCCGGGTGCGCCGACGGAGACCGTGTACTCGGTCCACTCGCCGTCGATGACCCACCCGATGTTCGTGACCCCGTTGACGGTCTCGACGTCGACCGCCTCGGTGGTCCGGCCGGCGCCGCCGGAGTTCCCGGACGTGGTGTCGCTGTAAGCGATGCCTGCACCGCCGTTGTCGTAGTCCTCGGCCTGAATGCGACCCGGAATCGTGTGCGGCCCATTGAATGCGGTCTGATCTGCAGCGGCGACTGCTCCGACCAACCCGATGAGCACCAGGGATCCGAGTGCTGCGATTATTAGTCGATTGATATTCATTATCGATGCCTCCGAATGGTGATGATCGTGCCTTGCGTTATCGTTAAGCAATACACTTGGATATTTGAACTAACAAAATATAAACTTTCTTAGAAAAAATCTGCTCTAAAAAGTGGTATAATGTGATTCTATTCGAAATCTGAGGGTTTTCTCCGAGAAAAATTGAAATTACGAAGGCCGTCGATAATGCCTTTCGATCGGCCATCGGATGACCTATCCGGCCGTCCCCGGATGGCGGTCGGCCGGCAGACGACGCATCGGCGAACCGACGAACGCTCGCCTCGACAGTGAACGGTAGTCAGTTCCGGTGTCGAGGAGAAAATGGACTGTCCGCGCCAAGGAAAAGGCCATGGAGGAAGAGAGTTTGTACTGGCGCTGGGACGACATGGGCCCCGATATCGAGGGCGATTGGCGACCGGCGACCGGTCGGAGGTAGTTGAAGAGCCTGACGACGTCGGCGACGTGGCTCCGGCCGTTCGCATTGCAGTCGAAGGCCGCTTCCGGCCCGTTCGCCGCTATCCGGGTACCGATATGTTCGGCGGCAGGCAGGACGTTCACCCAACAATCTCTATGGCAAGGACGACAGATATCGCCGGACCCGAACGCTCCATCCCCTCCCAGGGGATCAGACAGTCCGATAGTACTCCGTGTAGAACCCGGCGACCAGAAAATTGCCGGTACCGACGAAGAGGGCCGTGAGCAGACTGACCTGCCCGAGAATGAGATACAGGATCACCAGGGTCGAGAGAAAACCGAAGATTCCGTACGCGGCCTGGATCTTCAGGTTGAAGGTAAAGTGAAGCGCCATGCTCTGCCCTCTGGTGTGAAGGGCATAATAAAGGTCGTCCCGGTTCCCCGGAGTGCCCCCTGACAGGGCGCTTCTCGATGAACGTCCGCAGCGGCCCGTTATCGGTGCAAGCCTGAAAAATATATCAGGACCGAACCTTGCGGTCGCCCCTTCCAAGGAATCGGTGTGTACTCCCCGTCCGCAGAAAGAGCAGACGGACAGGGTACGCGGATCGCTCGAGCGACAATTCACAGTACGGGTCCGGAACGAAATCCGCGCACGTGAGCGCGAAGAGAAAGGAAAATGCTGCTATGGGGATTCGAANNTGGCCGGACTACACTATAGCAGCAGGTGCGTCATTCATGTTGCCGGGCCCGGGACATAAACCTGCCTGTCGTCCCGGCCGGCCCATATAAGGCGGCGACGGCTCCGGGGGGCGTGACCCACATCTCTAATAGCCGTCGGCGCGAACCGTTAGAGGACTCAGCGCATGGCAGGCCTCGACGATCAGATCCGGGAGNNACGGGAGTTGCAGGAGGAGCTCGAGCGGACGCCCTACAACAAGGCGACCTCGAAGCACATCGGCCGGATCAAGGCGAAGATCGCGAGGCTCCGGGACGAGGCCGTCAGCCGCGCCATGAAGTCGGCCGGCGGCGGCGAGGGGTTCACGGTCAAGAAGTCGGGGGACGCCACGGTCGTCCTCGTCGGTTTCCCGTCGACCGGAAAGTCGACGCTGCTGAACAAGCTGACCGGGACGAACTCCGAGGTCGGCGCGTACGCGTTCACGACCCTGACCGTCGTGCCGGGCGCGCTCGAGCACAAGGGCGCGAAGATCCAGATCCTGGATATCCCGGGCCTGATCGCGGGCGCCGCGATGGGCAAGGGCCGGGGCAAGGAGGTGATCGGGGTCGTACGCGGCGCCGACTTCATCGTCGTGCTCGTGGACGTCTTCAACGAGGCCCACGTCGATGTCCTGCTCCGCGAGCTCTACGACGCCGGGATCCGGGTCAACACCCCGAGGCCCGACATCACGATCAAGAAGACGGGCGCGGGCGGCGTCCAGGTGCACGCCGTGGGCGACCTCGACCTCGACCTCGACGAGATCCGGTCGATCCTGAACGAGAACAAGCTGATGAACGCGGACGTGCTGATCCGCGGCAACTCGACCCAGGACGAGCTGATCGACGCCATGATCGGGAACCGGGTCTACGTCCCGGCCCTGATCGTGGTCAACAAGGTCGACCTGGTCGACGACGCGACCCGCGACCAGATCGAGCGGGATCTGACCGAGCGGTTCGGGGACAAACCGGAGATGATCTCGGCCGTGACGGGCTACCACATGGAGGAGCTCAAGGACAATATCTACGAGCGGCTCGGGTTCATGCGTGTCTTTCTCAAGCCCGCGGGCGGCCCGGCCGACCTGGACGAGCCCCTGATCGTCAGGACGAACTCGACCGTCGAGGACGTCTGCCGCAAGCTCCACCGTGAGTTCGTTGACAAGTTCCGGTACGCCCGGGTCTGGGGCGGCTCGGTCAAGCACCCGGGCCAGCGGGTCGGCCTGGTCCACCACCTCGACGACGGCGACCTGCTGACGATCATCACGGCCCGGTGAACGTCGGGGCACGCCGCAGAGCGATCGTCTCCCTGGTGAGTGGACCGGTCCCAGGGTGAGTCTGGTGAGTCTAGGTGAGTCTGTTTCCATCTCCAGCCAATCGAGAAGAGAACAGAATTGTAACCGGGCTGATCCAGACTCCCCAGACTCACCGGCATCTCCCCATCCTGTCTTCTGGTACCCGGGAGCTGCCCGGATTCCTGGTTCCCCCTTCCCCTGGCGGCGATCGCCTCGAGAACCCTACCGGGCGCGAACCCCCCCGCAGGGCCTGGCAGAGATACCGCTCC
>DUGU01000074.1 GCA_013331215.1 Methanoregulaceae archaeon | reverse complement strand
GGCCGTCCCCGGCGAGCGGCCGCGATGGCGGCCGAGGTCTTCGAGGCGACCGGGGACCCGGCCTTCCTCCGCGCCCACCTCGCCGCCTGGTCGATCTTCGACGCCGAGGGCGCGGTCGCGGCCTACGCCGGCTGGGCCGGGACCTCGGCCGGGATCGACTTCGACCGGGTCCTCCTGCTGAAGTCGCTCGACCGGAACGACGAAGCGCTCGAGGCCGCGGCGGCGCTCCGCACGATCGACCCCGCGCCGTTCCACCGCCTGATCGAGGCCGAGCTGATCGCGCTCGCCGGGGACGCCGCGGGGGCGGAGGCCGCGGCGGAGACGCTCGCCCGGGACCTCCTCGGCACGCTCGAGGACATGGAGACCCTCGAGATCGTGCTCCGCCGGTACGAGGAGCTCCTCCTCGCGGCCCGTCCCGGGCCCGAGGCGCTCGCCCGGTACATCGCAGTCGTCGGCGCGGACCCGACCACGGTGGGCCTGATCCGGATCGGCGAGGCCGCCGAGCGGCAGGGGGTGCTGGGCCCGGCCCGCGACCACCTCTACCGGGCCTACCGGACCGACTTTCTCCGGGGAGGTCTCGCCTACGCCCGGTTCCTCGCGCGGCAGGGGGACCTCCGGGAGTGCGAGAAGGTCATGCTCTACTGCGTGGAGCACGCGACCAAGACGGCCGACCTCGAGCGCGTGGCCGAGGTCGCGCTCGACGCCGCCACCGGCATGCACCGGCTGCCGCGGCTGCTCGAGCGGCTCGCCGAGCGGCTCACGGCCCGGCGCGACTCCCTCTCGTCCTTCGGCCAGGAGCTCGCGGCGGTCGCGCTCCTGGCCCGGGCCACGGACGCGTACGAGGCCGGGCGGTACGACCGCGCCAAGGAGTCCTGCCTGGTCGGGCTCGACCTCTTCCCGGTCCACGCGGGCGAGCTCCGGCTCGACGACTTCGCCGCCCTGCTCGCGCGGTGCAAGGAGGAGGCCGTGCTCGACCGGCCCGTGCTCGGGCGCACGCGGGCCGGCGCGGCCGCGCCCGAGCCGCCGGCGCCGCCGCCCGAGGTCGCGCTCGCGCTCTCGCCCGAGGAGGCGCGGCTGGTGGCGTTCCTGCGCGAGCACCGGTCGGCGACCGAGCGCGAGCTCAGGACCGTCCTCGGCACCCGGCGCGTGGCGGGGCTGGTCAACCGGCTGGTCCGCCGGGCCGGCGAGCAGGGGATGACGTTGATCGAGCGGCGCGGGACCGGGGACGAGGGAGAGGAGTATGTCTATGTCGGACGATAGGGGACAGACGGAGAGCGTCAACATCATCAACGCGCTCCGGCGCGGCACCGTGCCCGGGAGCGGCTTATCGCGGCTCGCGGTCGGGATCGAGGTCGAGGAGGGCGTGATCGCCCGGCAGCTCGGGTACGTGGCCGACGGCGGCGGCGACCTGAAGTTCATCAAGGGCGACTACGGCGCGGGCAAGACCTTCCTCCTCGCGAGGACGCTCGAGATCGCGCAGCAGGCGGGGTTCGCGACCGCGCACGTCGTGGTCTCGTCCGAGACCCCGCTCGCCCGGCTCCGGTCGGTGTACCAGCGGATCTGCGCGAACCTCGTGACGCGCGAGGACGAGGCCGCGTTCAAGGCCGTGCTCGACTCGTTCCTGTACGCGATCGAGGAGCGGGTGCTCGAGATCCGGGGCAGCGACCTCGCCGACGACGAGCTCCGCGAGGAGACGATCCGCTCGATCGAGCGGTCCCTCGCCGAGCTCGCCGAGGGCTCGAGCGCGTTCGCGGCGGCCGTCCGGGCCTACTACGAGGCGAACGCGGACGAGGACTACGCCCTCGCACAGGCCGCGCTCGGCTGGCTCTCGGGCGAGCCGAACGTGGGCCGGCCGTTCCGGGCGAAGGCCGGGGTCCGCGGCACGATCGACGAGACGGTCGCGCTCGCGTTCCTCTCGGACCTCGTGGCCGTGATCCGCGGGGCGGGGTACGCGGGGCTCGTGATCGCCCTCGACGAGGCCGAGACCACGCAGGCCCTGCCCCGCGCCTCGCGCGAGAAGGCCTACAACAACCTCCGCCAGCTGATCGACCTGCTCGACCGGGGCCAGCTCGCCCACACCTATCTGCTCGTCACGGGGACGCCGTCGCTCTTCGAGGGGGCGAAGGGGATCCGCTCAGTGCCGCCGCTAGCGGACCGGATCGGGACCGTCGGCGACGACGGTTACCGGAACCCACTCCAGCCGCAGCTCGCGCTCGCGCGCTTCGACGCGCAGAAACTCGAGCAGGTCGCGCTCCGGGTCATGGACATCTACGCCGAGGCGCACGGCGAGGTCGACCGCGAACGGGTCAGCCACCGGTTCATCCGCGCCCAGATCCGGCAGCTGACCGGCCGCTTCGGCGGCCGGGTCGACGTGATCCCGCGCCTCTTCCTGCGGGAGTTCGTGGACGTCCTCGACAAGGCCGCGCTCTACCCCGAGTACGACCCCTGGACCGCGTACCGGTTCGACCCGAAGGAGACGGACATGCCGCTCACCGACGAGGAGGAGGCGGTCATGGTCGTGGAGTGGTAGGAATAGTCCGGGAGCGACCCGACCGGCACGCCCGGTCGGCACGATTCGGGAAGGACTCCGAAGCAATTTTTATCAGCTCTCTTTCTATTTTAGATCTGTAAACCAGATCCGGGGAGAACCCCTGGTCGGGACCGGGGTCGAGGGCCGCCCGACAGGATCTCCGGACGGTGACGTTCAACGGCTCGCGTGGCAGCGAGAACGGGAGACGGTGTGATGGCGGACATGGGGACGAATGCCGTGGGAGGGTTTGCCGGGCCGGGGTTCGAGGCGGTACGGGACGCGTTCATCGAGAACTTCGAGCGCCGCGGGGAGCTCGGCGCCGCCTGCTGCGCGTACCACCGCGGGGAGAAGGTCGTCGACCTCTGGGGCGGCGTCCGGAACCGGGCGACGGGCGAGCCGTGGGAGGAGGACACGATGGCCCTGGTGTACTCCACGACGAAGGGGATGGCCGGCCTCGCCATGGCGCTCGCCCATTCGCGCGGCCTGTACGAGTACGACGAGCGCGTGAGCACGTACTGGCCGGAGTTCGCGCAGCAGGGAAAGGGACGGATCACGGTCCGGCAGCTGTTCGCGCACCAGGCCGGGCTGTTCGCCCTGGACGAGCGGCTCGACAGGAGCCTCGTCGCGGACCCCGACCGGCTGGCGGCCGTCCTCGCGCGGCAGCGGCCGGCGTGGGAGCCGGGGACGCGCCAGGCCTACCACGGCATCACCCTCGGGTTCTACGAGGGCGAGCTCCTCCGCCGGGTCGACCCCGAACACCGGACCCTGGGACGGTTCTTCCAGGAGGAGATCGCCGACCCCCTGGGGCTCGATTTCTATATCCGGCTGCCGGAAGAGATCCCGAATTCGAGGCTGGCGCCGCTCGAACGGCCGCCCAGTATGGCGGCGATGCTCTTCACGATGCCCCTCCCGCTCGTGCTCTCCGCGATGAACCCGCGCTCGCGCTTCCGCAGGTGTCTGCTGGGGTCAGAGCTGCCGGAAGAGGAGACGGAGCACGTCTACGCCCGGAACCTGGAGGTGCCCGCCGGGGGAGGCGTCGGAACGGCCCGCGCCATGGCTCATGCCTACGGCGTCTTCGCGACCGGGGGGGAGGAGCTCGGGGTACGCGAGGAGACGCTCCGGGAGATCATGGCGCCCGCAGTCCCGCCGGTCCGCGGGTTCCGCGACGCGTGCCTGAAGGTGGAGATCGCGTTCTCGCTCGGGTTCATGAAGCCGAGCGCGGAGAACCCCTTTGCGCATCCCGACGCCTTCGGAGTCCCGGGAACGGGGGGTTCTTTCGGTTTTTCCGACCCCCACGCCCGGATCGGCTACGGGTACGTCCCGAACCGGATGGGGATTCGTCTGCAGGACCCGCGGGAGATGGCGCTGCGCTCGGCGCTGTACCGCTCCATCGGAGAGCCGGACCCGTACCGCGGGTGATCCGGGGACACGCCTATGGGCTCGGCCGCCCCATCCCGATCCCATGCAGGGTCCGAACGCGCGCCCGGACGGGATCGCCTTCACCATCCACGGCCGTGACGAGCTCGACCTGATCGAGCCGCTCTGGGAAGGGCTCGCGGCCCACCACCGCGAACGGGCGCAGGCGAACGCGCCGGCCTTTCTCGATGAGATGGAGGCGAAGACGTTCGCGGCCCGGCGCGACGAGCTGCTCGAGAAGAACCGGGACCGCGCGCTCCGGGTCGAGCTCGCATTCGATCCGGCCGCGGGAGGCCCGGTCGGCTACTGCGTCGCGAGCGGGGCGTCGGGCGGGGCCGGCGAGGTCGAGTCGATCTTCGTCGACGACGCGTACCGGAGCCGCGGCATCGGGGGCGCGCTCCTCGAGCACGCCGCGGCCTGGATGGACGAGCTCGGGACGGTCGAGCAGGCCCTCTTCGTCTTCGCCGGGAACGATCGGGCCCTGCCGTTCTACGCCCGACACGGCTTCTCGCCGCGGTTCATGGTCCTCGTGCGGCGGCCCCGCGGGTAGCGGCCCCGGTCCCTGTCCTCTTCGAAACACCCTTCTGCCATCACCGCCCACCTGATCACGCGCAGACTCTTTCGTGCGCTCCGCCGGTCCCTTCATGAACCTCCGATACATCTGCGTTCTCGTCCTCCTCGCGGCCATCGCGGCGCCGGTGGCGGCGAAGGTCACGGTCCTGCCACTCGGCGACTCCATCACCCGCGGCGACTACGAGGGCGACTCGGCCAACGGGAGCTGGCGCTACTACCTCGCCGGGCAGCTGGACGCCGGGGGCTTCGACGTCGACTTCGTGGGCTCGACCACCTTCCCCACCTACACCCGGTTCGCCTTCGACCAGGACCACGACGGGCACGGCGGGTACACGACGGGAATGCTCCTCTCCTACGGCGAGACCGAGCCGCTGAAGGCGTGGATGGCCGCGTACGGCCCGCCCGACGTCGTCCTGCTCATGATCGGCACGAACGACGCCCTCCTGCAGGTCCCGCTCGCCGACCGGCTCCGGAACCTCCGCGGGATCGTCGCGGAGCTCCGCGGGAGGAGCCCGAACGTCAGGATCCTCCTGGCGAAGATCATCCCGACCGCGGACTCCGCCCGGAACGCGCAGCAGATCGCGCCCTTCAACGCGGCCCTGCCAGCGCTTGCCAGCGAACTCTCGACTCCCGCATCGCCGATCGCGGTCGTCGATCAGTACGGCGGGTACGACGGCGCGGCCGACAACGGGGCCGACGGGATCCACCCCGACAGGGGCGGGATGCAGAAGATCGCGGCGCGGTGGTACGCGGCCCTCACGCCGCTCCTGTCGGCGCCCGGCCCGACCACCACGGTGCCGCCGATCATCCTGCCCACCCCGACTCCCCTCGTCGTGCCGGGCGGCACGGGCTCCGCGGGGGACCCGAACGACGACGGGCTCTGCGAGGACGTGAACGGCAACGGACGGAAGGACTTCGCGGACGTCGTGCTCTTCTTCAACCGGCTCGACTGGTGCGCGGGCCACGCCCCGTGGGCCTTCGACTTCAACGGGAACGGCCGGATCGACTTCGCCGACGT
>DUGU01000106.1 GCA_013331215.1 Methanoregulaceae archaeon | reverse complement strand
GGGGGGGGTCCGCCGGACGGGCCGGTGCAGTTCGTCCCCCCGGCGGCCGCTCTCTCCGGGGCGCAGGGCAAGGTCTCGACCGACCTGCTCGCACTCGTCGACGATCGCTTCCTGCTGCCGAACCAATCGCGCGGAAACGTGGTGGCCGCGCTCGCCCGGAGCGGCCACTACGCGAAGGCGGGTCAGCGCTACCGCGCCGTGGATACGCCGTCCGTCGACCTGGTCGAGGTTTACGTACGAACCGACCCGGGTACTGGGGCGGCCGCACTCCGGCCATTCGTGGACCGGGTATCCGACGAGGACGCTTCCGCCGGTCTCGTCGCGGCCTGGGTGGCGCCGGGCCGGATCCTCGACCTCGCGCGAATCCCGTCGGTCCGCGAGGTCCGGCAAGTCCTTCAGCCGCGCTTTCGAACCGGCTCGGTCACGAGCGCCGGCGACGTGCTGCTCCGCGCGGCCGATCTTCGAAACGCGACCGGGCTCTCCGGCGCGGGCATCAAAGTCGGCGTGATCTCGGACGGCGTCGATCACCGGAGCTCGGCGCAGGCCACGGGGGACCTGCCCCCGGACTACGCGGGCCTGACTGTGCTCAGTAACGATGTCGGCGGGGACGAGGGGACCGCGATGCTCGAGATCGTCCACGATATCGCCCCGAACGCGAGCCTGGTCTTTCACGATTGCGGGTGGAACGTCCTCGAGTTCAATAGGGCGATCGACGCGCTCGCCGACGCGGGGTGCCGGGTCATCGTCGACGACATCGGCTGGATCGACGAGCCGTTCTTCGAGGACGGCGTGGTCGCGGCCCACGCCGCGGAGGTGGTGAACAGTCGTGGCGTGGTCTACGTCTCTGCGGCCGGAAACGACGCGGGCCTCCACTACCAGGGCCTCTTCCTGGACGATGGGCAGGGCTGGCACGACTTCTCGTCCGGCACAAACCCCGCCCGGAAACGGCTCTACGTCGACCTGCCGCCCGGGGACTCGGTCACGGCGGTTCTCCAGTGGTCCGAGCCGTTCGGACAGGCGGCATCGAACTACGACCTCGCGCTCTACAACACGGCGGACCGCTCGGTCCCGCTGGCGGCCGGCTCGCGGGTCCAGAACGGAGACGACGACCCGATCGAGGTGCTGTCCTGGGTCAACGCCGGCACGTCCGCGGTGCAGGCCGAGGTCGACGTCTCGAAACCGCCCGCCGCTCAGGCGCGCACCCTCGAACTCTTTGTCTACCCTCGCGGCGGGGCCTCGCTCCTCCCGGAGAACACGGTCCCCGCCGACTCGGTCTACGGCCACCCGGCCGCGAACGGGGTGGTCGCGGTCGCCGCGATCGACGCGACCGATTCGACGGGGGGACGGATCGAGCCATACTCGTCGCGTGGGCCCGTGACGATGATCGCTCCCCTGGCCACGACCCGGCAGAAGCCCGATTGTTCGGGCGTCGACGGGGTGCGGGTCACCGGGGCCGGGTCGTTTCCGACCGGGTTCTGGGGGACAAGCGCGGCCGCACCCCATGCGGCGGCGCTCGCCGCTCTGATCTGGTCGGGTCGGCAGGACGCATCGGGGGCGCAGGTCCGGAGCGCCCTGCTCGCCACGGCCGACGACCTCGGTGCCGCCGGGGCCGACACCGTCTTCGGTGCGGGCCGCCTCAACGCGACGGGGATGTACGCCCTCTTCTCGCCGGCGGCGCGGCAACCTGCGCCTCTGCCGGGCCGGATCGAGGCCGAGGACTACGACACTGGCGGCGAAGGCGTGGCGTACCACGATAATGAGACAGAGAACCTCGGCGGTGTCTACCGGCCGGCCGAGGGCGTCGATATCGAGCCCCTCCTCGGCTCCCAGGGCTATGGCGTCGGCTGGATTCGGCCGGACGAGTGGTTGCGGTACACTGTCGATGTCTCCGCCACCGGAGCGTACGCCCTTCGCGTCCGTGGGGCGTCGTCGTGGGGGCGACCCTCTCTCTCACTGTTCATCGACGGGGTACCTGCTGCGACCGTGCCTATCGCCGGGAAAGGCTCCTACGACATCTTCGACCTCACGAACGCGACCGTGAACCTGACCGCGGGGGAGCATCAGCTCCGGCTCGCGCTCTCGGGGTACTTCAACCTGGACTATATCGAGTTCGAGGCCCCGCACGCCATCCTCCGCGTGCCCGGTGCCGCGGCCGATCCCCGAGACCTCGACGGAGACGGGCGATACGAGGACGTAAACGGTAACGGTCGGAGAGACTTCGCGGACGTCGTCATCTATTTCAACCAGATGACCTGGATCGCGGCCAACGAACAGGTCGGTGGATTCGACTACAACGCCAACGAGCGGTGCGACTTTGCCGACGTCACGACCCTCTTCACGGCCCTCTGATCACACGACCGTGATCACGACGACGGGGCATGCGTCGGCCGCCCGCTGGACGCAGTCGGCGAGCTCGTCCGTTACTTCGCCCTCTGCCGGCTCCCCCCCGCCCCGGTAGCGCTCGACGACCTGGCTCTTGGCGTCGGCGGGGTTCTCCTCGAAGACGTCGGGGCACTCCAGCCAGCAGGTACCGCAGCTGATGCAGCCGTCCCGGTCGATCCTAACGTGTGGCATGGATCGTTCTCCTGTCAGCGGGATTCGACCTGCTCGTATTTAAGTACTGGCACGCGTTCCGGTACGAACGCAGTTCGGAAAAAGAGAGCAGTCAGCCGATCCTTACGAGCGGCCGTGCCCGCCGTGCGAGGCCCCGCCGCTCTTGCGAGCCACACGCTCATGGGTCTCACCGCCGGCCGAGGTGGGCCCGCGGTTCGAGCCTCAAGCGCCCCCCTCTTCATCATCGCCGTGCACCCGGGAGGAGCCTACGCGTCCGCCGTGGGAGGCCTCCCCGCCGGCACGGGCGACGCGCTCCCTGGTCTTCTCGTCGGCCGCCTGGAGCCCGCGTCTCTCGTGCGGGGCTTCTCCGCCGGCACGGGCGACGCGTTCCCGCGTCTTCTCGTCCGCCGCCTGAAGGCCGCGAACGCGATGGGGCGCCTCGCCGCCGGCACGGGCGACGCGTTCCCGCGTGTGCTCATCCGCCGCCTGAAGGCCGCGAACGCGATGGGGCGCCTCGCCGCCGGCGCGGGCGACGCGCTCGCGCGTGTGCTCATCCGCCGCCTGGAGCCCCCGTTTGGAGTGCGGTGCTTCGCCGCCGGCGCGGGCGACCCGCTGCCGCGTCTTCTCGTCGGCCGAGGCAAGGCCCCGGTTCGATTTGCCAGATTCATCGTTGGTGTTGCCAGCCATGGTCGTGACTCCCGGTCCCGGGCGCTGTTGTCGGCCTGGTGCATGAGTGCTACTACGGCGATTCCCTATACCGCAGATGTAATAAATACTTTCTGATCCTTTCGCCTTGCAGAGTTCTGTTGTGGCCCTATAAGCTCCGCTAGGTCCAGAGAGGGTCGGGCTGCGGAGACAGCAGCGGGAAAAAGAGGGTGGTTCAAGCAGCCATGGCGCCGGCTGGTACAGTCCCGTTCATCTCGGCCGGTGTCATCGGGGTGAACCCGTCGGTTGTGAGGACCGAGGCGCCCTGAGGACCGGTCAGCAGGCGCACGAACGCCTGCCCGAGGTCGGGGTTCTTTGCCACCGCCGGGACCGTGATCCCGTAGACGATAGGCATGCCCGCTTCGGTCGAGCCATCGGGGCGCTTCACCTGGACCTTTGCATACGCGGTCGCCTGCGCCGGGTCCGAGAGGTCGATGGCCGGCGGGAGTGTGATGTAGTTGAAACCGTTCTGGACTGCGTTCGACCGGTAGGTGAAGATGTAGTCGACCTTGCCCGTCTTGAGCTGGTCGATGTAGGTCGGGGTGGTGCTGTTCGGGATCACCAGGGTCTTGCCGTCGGGAGTCGGCTTCGAGACGTCGATGGTCGTCACGCCGCCTGTCTGCGAGACAGTCACCTTGGAGTGGTCGGCCACGAGCTTCTGGAAGAGATCATTCCTGTTGTACTGTTGCTCGGCCAGCTTGATCACCATGAACGAACGGTAGCCGCCGGGGTCCGTGGTCGGGTCTGAGATCGCGTAACTGACGTTCTGACGGCTCAGGACGTCGAACCAGTTGGCGGCCGTGATCTCCTTCCCGTAGTCCGAGGTGGTGTTGTTGTACGCGATCACCATCGCGTTCCGGGCGAACGAGAGCATCCAGCTCGCGTTGCTCGGGTACATCAGCTTCGGGATCAGGTAGGCATCGGCGGACGCGAGTACGTCGGCTTTCTGGCCGGCCTTGGTAATCTTCTCGATCTCGGCGACCGAGGCGCCCGTGTACACGCCCAGCTCAGCGCCGGTATTGTTCGCATCGAATAACTTCTTGATCTTGGCGAACGGCGAGGCCAGGCTTCCGGCGGCATAGACGAGGACCGGCTTCGTGGCCGTGGCCGGTGTCGACGAGTCGACCTTGAACTCCGTTGCCTTCGCCGGGGTCATGGGGTTGAAGAGCCCCTTGCCGTACTTGTCCTTCCCGTAGTCGGCGATCAGCGCCTGTCCCTGCGGCGAGATCAGGAAGTTGATGTAGTCGTTCGCCGTGTCGAGCGTGGCCGTCGTGTTCCCCTTCGGGACCACGGTGATGGCCGAGTAGATGTTCAGCAGGCTCGCTCCCTCGGTGATCAGGGGCACGAGATTGAGTCTGTTCTTGTATGCGAGGTAGGTCCCCTCGTCCGAGAGCGTATACGCGCCCTTCTCGCTCGCGAGCGTGAGGGTATCGCCCATGCCCTTGCCGGTCTCTAAGTACCAGGCGCCGGAGTTCTGGACGTCCTTCGTGTAGTTGACCCCCGCCTTGCCCCAGAGGGAGATCTCGGCCGTGTTGGTCCCGGAGTTGTCGCCGCGCGAGGCGAAAACGACGGCGCTGTTGCCGGCCTTACCGGCCTGCATGATCTTCACGAAGGCGGCCTCGGGCGTGAGCCCCTTGATCCCGGCCGGGTCGTTCGCGGGCCCGACGATGATGAAGTAGTTGTACGCGAACGCGCGACGGTTCACGCCGTTGCCCTGCTCCATGAACGCGACCTCCTGGCTCGGCGAGTGGACGAGCAGCAGGTCGGCGTCGCCGCGTTTGGCGAGCTGTATCGCGAGGCCCGTGCCCTGCGAGGTGATCTTCAGGTTCACCGGGTGCATGGCCTCGTAGATCGGGGTCAGGTTATCGAGAAGCCCGGTGTCCTCGAGCGAAGTCGTGGTCGCGATCAACAGGTCCGTCCGCGGACCGGTGACATTCGTCGGTACCGCCGTGACGTTCGGTACGGTCGTCACCCCGCCCGTGACGGCGGGGGTTGCGGTCGCGTTGCCGCCGGGGGTAGTCCCCGTGCAGCCGGCCACTGCGAGCATCAGCACGAGGAGCAGTGCGAGGGCACCTGCTCCTGTCAGCATCTTCTTCATGATCATAGTACAGCCAGAACCGATGTGTTTAATAAGATAGTTGAATCTTTCTCTAGTATTCATTAGAAAAGGTGAATCATCTGGTCAATCAATTGGTAAACCAAAGGGTACTTGACCAGTTCGGGCGTCGGTGCACCGACCGCGCACACGTGAGGGCCGTTTCATGAGCGAGATCGTCGAGGGTTTTCTCCAGGCGATCAACCTGATCGTCTCGCTCAACCCCGAGGTGCTCGAGATCACCGGGCGCACAATCTATATCTCTCTCTCGGCGATCCTGATCGGCACGCTGATCTCGCTCCCGGTGGCGGGCCTGATCGCGTTGCGCGAGTTCCCGGGAAAACGGGGGCTGATGTATGTCATCCAGACGCTCTACTCCCTGCCGACGGTGATCATCGGGCTCCTGCTCTTCCTGCTGATCTCGTCCTCCGGCCCCTTCGGCCAGCTCCATCTCCTCTTCACCTCGACCGGGGTTATCATCGGCCAGACCATCCTGGTCCTCCCGATCCTGATCGGGCTGACCATCGCGGCCCTCGCCGTGATCGACCCGATAGTACGCGATACGCTCGCCTCGCTCGGGGCGACGCGGTGGCAGCAGCTCCTCGCCCTCCTCCGTGAGGCGCGGTTCGCGATCCTCGCGGCGGTCGCGCTCGCGTTCGGGCGCGCGATCTCCGAGGTCGGCATCGCGATTATGATCGGCGGGAACATCCGGGGTTTCACGCGCATCCTCACGACTGCGATCAGCCTCGAGACCGGCCGGGGCAATATCTCGCTCTCGATCGCGCTCGGCATCATCCTGCTCGCGATCGCGCTCGTGGTCAACCTCGGTGTCAACCTCCTGCAGGGAGGCGGACGTGCGTGATTCGGGGCGAGGGCATCGGGTGGGACGCCGGCGAGAAGACCGTCCTCGACGGTATTTCCCTCGACGTCAAGAAGGGCGAGTCCTTCGGGCTGATAGGTCCCTCGGGCGGGGGCAAGAGCTCGCTGATCCGCATCCTCGACCTGCTCATTCCACCGACCCGCGGACGCCTCTGGATCGGCGAGGACGAAGTGGTCCGCGGTTCGCGGGACCTCATCGCCCTCCGGCGGCGAATGGCGATGGTCTTCCAGCGCCCGGCCGCCTTCCGCATGAACGTCTTCGAGAACGTCGCGTACGGCCTGGCCCTCCGGGGCGTCCCGCGCAGCGCGCGACGGCTCCGGGTCGCGGAGGCTCTCGAACTGGTCGGACTCGGCGGGTTCGAGGACCGGCGCGCCTCGACGCTCTCGGGCGGCGAGCTCCAGCGCGTCTCGATCGCGCGCTGCCTCGTGACCGACCCGGAGGTGCTCTTCCTCGACGAGCCGACAGCGAACCTGGACCCGCTCTCGACGAACGTGATCGAGGAGGTGGTCGCGGGGCTTCGGAAGGACCGAGGCACGACGGTCGTGATGGCGACCCACAACCTCGAACAGGGCCAGCGGCTCTGCGATCGGCTGGCCGTGATGGCAGGCGGTCGGCTGGTCCAGGTCGGGACGCCCCTCGAACTCTTCTACCGGCCCATGAGCATCGAGGTTGCGCAGTTCGTTGGAGCCGAGAACCTGGTCGAGGGGGTCGTAGAGCGGATGGACCGCGGGGTCGCGTTCGTGCGAATCGGCGGGGAGTCGACCCTCGCCGTCGCATTCCACGTTCCGGTGGCGGGCCCGGTCACCGTGGCCATCCGGCCGGAAGAGATCGTGCTCACGAAGGGCGAGGCCTGCCGCCCGGGTACGGCGAACCACCTCCATGGCCTTGTCACGGCCATCGACAGCGAGGGGCCGCTGGTCCGGGTCCTGCTCGACTGCGGATTTCCGCTCGTCGCCCTGATCCGCCGCCTTTCATACCTCCAGCTCGGGCTCGGACCGGGCACGGTTGTTTGCGCCGAGTTCGACCCCAACGGCGCCCATCTTATACCGCGCGCATGATCTTCGAAAGTTTTATCTTGAGTTTTTTGATTTAGTACTACCTGTCAGAAGATTCGTGGTACCCTGTCGATCTGTAAAACCGGAAATCAACCTATTATTTGAATATTCTCCCCTAAATCGAAATTATTGAAATTAATACATATTAATCACGCTTGAAAAAAAATCGGCACTCTTATATAAGGAGATTGAGAATAACTGGAATGTCCCATGAGGGGACGTGCATTAGTGACCGTCATTGATCTCCAGCGACATCTGAAGGAACCACCACTATTCAGCCACACTACCGAATCGATCTGACGAAACACTAACCAGAGGAAAGTTATGGCGAAATACACTGAGACAATTGATCTCTACGATGATGTAGGGAAGCTGCTGAAGAGCGGGGTTGCGCTCGACAAGATCAGCCCCGTGACGAACCCCGGGATCGGGAAGATCATCGACCTGACCAAGCGCACGGTCGCGGTGAACCTCGGAGGACTCGAGGCCGCGCTCGCCAGTGGAAAGGTCGGCGGCAAGTTCAACCAGGTCCTCGGCTACAACAAGGACTTCTCGATCGTCAAGGACTCCGGGGCGATCGCCGAGAAGATCAAGAAGATGGTCCAGGTCGCCGAGGGCGACGACACGAAGATCACGTCCG
>DUGU01000038.1 GCA_013331215.1 Methanoregulaceae archaeon | reverse complement strand
GGCCTTCCTGGGGGCGTCCTGGCAGATGTGTCAGGTCCACGTGACCCGAGCCGTTCTGAGAACTGTCCCGAAGAAGGATCAACGTGACGTCGCCGACCTGCTGCGGGAGGCCTATGGCAATGAACCGCGACTCCAGGACTGTGCCGACACCCTCAACGCACGAGGATACCGACAGGCAGCAAACACGGTTGAACGGTTTCTTCCCGGACTCCTGAATGACACAGCCTTTCCGAAGGCACAAGGAAAACGGATCCGGACGACCAATGTCATGGAACGAATGAACAAAGAGCTGAAACGGAGGACACGCGTCGTGGGAGCATTCCCCTCCGAGCAGGCAGTACTGCGACTCGCGGGATCGATCCTCAGGGATATCAACGAGGAGTGGATCAGAGGGTGTAGAGTCTCCTAATTACTTGACACCCGACGAGACCGGGTGTATGCAGAAGTTGGCGGCTGATGATCCCACGGCCATCGTCTCTGCGTATCATCGTGGCGAGGGCGTCCCTGCCCTCGCCGCACGATATGGCATCAGTCGGGAACGGGTGTATCAGATCCTTCGCTACACCCGGGAGCATGGATCTCTTCCGGTCCTGCAGCGTCCCGGGCGGCGGCCTCGGCCGCCGCCGTGGGACGCAGTGTTTCTGGTCCTGGGGTATCGTCGGATCTACCAGCTCGGCCCTCGTGTTCTCTCCCGGCGTATCGCCAGGGAGACAACTCGCGTGATCCCGCATACGATGGTTTATCGGATTCTGCGGGAAAGAGGACTCATTACGGCGCAGAAACGACGACCGCCACGACCGAAATGGGTCCGGTTCGAGCGGAAGCATGCGATGACGCTCTGGCAGGGCGACTGGAAGCAGGTGACCATTGACGGCACGGTCCAGTGGCTGATCGCATTCCTCGATGATGCCTCTCGTTTCATCACCTGCTGGGGCCTCTTCCCATCGCCAACAACCGAAGCAACGATCCTGGTCCTGGAGACCGGGTTCGCGCGGTACGGTGTCCCGAACGAGATCGACGGATCACGGTTCTCAATGTGTCTCCAACCAGAAGACCGATACCCCGCACCATGCCTTCGGACGGTTCCTGGAACACTATTACGTTCGACATATCGTCGCCAGACGGAACCATCCGCAGACGAACGGGAAAATCGAACGCTTTTTCAGGGAGATCGACCGGTTGATCGCGGCCGGCTTTTCCATGGACGATGTCGTCGACTGGCAGAACAGAATCAAACCACATGCGAGTTTGGACTATAAAGAGCCCGAAACGGTCTTCGTTGAACGATTGCCCCCGGAACGGAACTTCGGGTATGCACAGAGGTGGTTGTGTGAGTGAAATGAATTCGAGCCTCTACAGAGTGGATCAGAGGGAAAAGGTATTTGATGATGAACGAGGACTGATCAACTACGGAGACAGGGCTCGGGGAAATTACAGCACTTCTGAGACATTACCTTAATGTGTGGCGCGGGAGGTCGTCATCGGTGAGCGGGAGAAAGCGTACCGCCTGGGACGGGGGGGACGGTCATAGGAGGAGGAGGACTGGCGGACGTGAAAATCCTGTGAGGTGTCCCGGGGCCCCGACGGTCTCGATCCCAGCGAGACGTCGACGAATCACAGACAACGAACGCCATGCTGTCGTACCCTTCCCGTAGCGAACGTCAAGCCATCGTCACGCTCGAGCCGGCGCCTGGCGGTGTCTGCTCCCCGCGAGTGGCTGCGACGCCGAGGCCACGACGTATTCACAGAACCCCCATCAGATCGGAGACGTAGAGCGGTACCGGTCGACGAGACGGGTGCGGCAAGGCCGCTCCGTTCCAGGGCGGAAAAAAGGGGGTTACCCGAACGCCTGCCTCGAGCGCGCGAGCGCATCGACGGCCGGCAGGGTCTTGCCGGTCAGGAACTCGATGCAGGCCCCGCCACCGGTCGAGATGTGGGTGAACCGGTCGTCGATCCCGAGCTTCTCGACGACAGCGGCCGTGTGGCCACCGCCGATCACCGAGAAATCGGCCTCGGCGGCCGCCTTCAGGAGCTCGTGCGTACCGAGCGCGAAGGCGGGGTCCTCAAAGACGCCGGCCGGCCCGTTGAAGACGACCGTGCCGGCGCTCGAGAGGACGCCCGCGAGCTCGGCCACGGCCGCGGCTCCCGCGTCCATGACCTGTGCGTCCGCGGGAATCTTATCGGCCGGGTACTCGACCCGTGCCCCGTTCTCGCGGACCGCGACCGCGCTTGGCAGCACGATCCTATCGCCGTAGGTCGCGAGCAGCTCCCGGGCCACGTCCACGAGGGGCATGTACTTGAGCTGCTCGATGAGCGCCCTCGACGGTCCGCCGATCGAGAGGCCCTGCGCGAGATAGAAGATGTTCGCGACCACGCCGATCGCGACCACCGTGTCGGCCACGCCGTTGCCGAGCACGTGCCGGGCCACGTCGATCGAGTCGTCGACCTTGGTCCCGCCGAGCACGACCACGACCGGCCGCGGCGCGCCCGCGAAGACTCGCGAGAGCTGGGAGACCTCGCGCTCCATCAGGAGGCCGGCGGCCGAGCGCATGAGCATGGGCAGGCCGACCACGGTCGGCTGCGACCGATGTGCCGTGCCGAACGCGTCGTTGACGAAGAAATCGCCGAGTCCGGCCAGGCGCTTGACAAGAATGGTCTTCGCCGCGTCCTCGGGCTTGAGGCTCAGGTTCTCCTCGGCGTTGAAGCGGACGTTCTCGAGCATCAGCACGTCGCCGGGAGCCATGCCGGCCACCGCGTCGCGGGCGCAGGCGCCGAAGACGTCCTCGACGTAGCCGACGGGCTTGCCGAGCATCGCGCCGAGTTTCCGGGCATGCGCCGCGAGCGGGGTGTAGTCCTTCTTTCCCGGCCGCGACTGATGGGTCAGGATCACAACTTTCGCGCGGTCGAGGGCCCGGAGCGTGGGCAGGTGCTCGCGGAAACGCTTGTCGTCCAGGATCGCGCCCGTCCCCGGGTCGATGGGAGAGTTGAGGTCCAGCCGGAGCAGGACCGTCCTGTCCTCGCAGGGGAGGGAGGCGATGGTGCCGATCTCCACGCCGTCCACCTCAGGCCTGAGAGCGCGCCTTGATCTTCTTGAGCCGGAAGAGCTCTTCGCGCTCCATCTCGTCGAGCCGCATCTTGATGAAGTCGCGGGCCTCGACCTGCTCGGGGATCACCTTGAACTCGAGCGCGTTGACGCGCCGCTTGGTCTTCTCGATCTCCTCGAGGAGCCGCTTCATGGTGGTCTCGATCTCGGCCGAGTGGATGATCTGCTCGACCAGGTCCTCGAAGGCTGCGGCCGTCTCGTCGATCGTGGACGAGGTGCCGAGCACCCCGTAGCCACGGTCCACGAGCGGCTTGGTCACGGACGATCCCTGGATCTCGGGGACCACGACGCCCATGATGTTCTTCTGGCGGACCCCGATCTGGGGGACCTCCTTGACCGAGAACGCGGCCGACTTGACGCCGATCGCACCCTCGACCGTGTTCGCGACGGCCATCATCTCCTCGGCCTTGGCGTGGGCCGCGAGGAGCGCCCCTCGCGAGTCCTTGGCCTGGGCGAGCACCTTGAAGAACTCCAGGATCAGCCCGTCCCGCTTCATCTTCAGGATCTTGTACCCCCGCTCCGAGAGCTGGATCCGGCGCTTGAGGCCGATCAGTTCCGAGCGGGTGGGCTTGATGTCGCGGAGTGCCATGGATCCCTCACTTCGCCCGGAACTTCGGGTGGTACTTCTCGATCAGCTCGCGGTCGATGCGACTGAGCTGTTCGACCGGCAGCGTTGCGAGGAGGTCCCAGCCGAGGTCGA
>DUGU01000008.1 GCA_013331215.1 Methanoregulaceae archaeon | reverse complement strand
TCTCGGCCGATACGGCCGCGACGGCCAAGCAGTACGGCCTCGACTCCGAGGTCCGGTACCGCGACGCCCTCGACAACTCCCAGATCTCCGATACCATGAAGGTCCCCGTCACCGTCACCGCTGCCGGTAGCGTCCTCGGATCCCCGCTCGTGCTCGCGGTCGTCGCCATCATCGTCATCGGCGGCGGATACTTCGTCTACCGCCGCCGGAAGGGTACGGCCTAGACGGGCAATGGGCCGGCCCTTCACGGCCGGCCACCCGTTCTCTTTCAGGAGGTCTCATGCAATCCCCATTCACGCTTCTCGCCCGGCTCATCAACGGCCACCCGAAGGTCGTGGCCGGCCTCTTCCTGGTCGTGCTGGCAGCCTCGCTCTTCGGGACGACGCTGATCTCGATGGAGACCGGGACGGATGGTTATCTCGACCGATCCACGACCTTCGGCGCGAACTATAACGAATACACCTCGACCTTCAGCTCCGACGCCGCGATCCTGCTGGTTGAGTCGGATGACTCGACAGGGGTCGAGCAGCTCCAGTTCCTCGACTCGCTCGAGTCGAACCTGCGCCAGCAACAGAACGTCGAATCGGTCGCATCGATCGCCGACCTGGTCAAACAGGCGAACGGCGGGACGGTACCGACATCGGCCGCCGAGGTGATCGCGATCAAGGGTTCGATATCCAGGAGCCTGCTCGATCGATACGTCCCCTCGAACACCTTCACCTTGGTCCAGGTCTCCCTCGACGCGGGCCTTTCCAAGGACCAGAGCACCGCGGCGCTCAACAACATCCAGTCGCTCGTCTCGAGCATGGACGTGCCGCCCGGGACGACCGTCTCGGTGACCGGGAGCAGCGCGTTCCAGCAGCAGATGGCGACCGAGATGGAGACGTCGATCGGCGTCCTGATCGGGGTCGCGATGCTCCTGTTGATCGTTGTGATGGGCCTTCTCTTCGGGTACGTCAACCACCGCTTCCTTCCCGTGCTCATCGTCGCCATGGGCCTGATCATGACCTTCGGGATCATGGGCCTTATGGGACTCAAGATCAGCATGGCCGCGATCGGGGCGTTTCCGATCCTGATCGGACTCGGGATGGACTACGCAATCCAGTTCCAGTCCCGGCTCGAGGAGGAGTCGCGTAAAGGGACGCTTGTCGAGGCGATCCGGCATACGATGGAGAACACCGGTCCGGCCGTCTTCTACGCGATGTTCGCGACCGCAATGGGCTTTGCCGCCCTCTTTCTCTCGCCGATCCCGATGCTCCAGGGCTTCGCCCTCGTCTCGATCATCGGGATAGCGGCCTGCTACGCGGTCTCGCTGATCGGCATCCCCGTGTTCGCCCGGCTGGTCAACTATCGGCCGAAGGGGGTCCACGCAGAGATCCACGAGGCGACCGGATACGACCGGTTCCTCGGCACTCTATCGGTCCGGATCGCGAAGAACCCCCTGCCCCTGCTGGCCGTCGTCGGCCTCGTGGCCCTCATGGGGGTCGCTCTCGACCCGTCGATTCCCATCTCGACGGACGAGAATACATTCGTCCCCCAGGACATGCCGGCCCTGGTCATGATGGAGAAGGTGACCCGGACCATGGGCTCGACCACGCCGGTCCCGATCCTCGTCAAGGGGGACGGGGTCGACAGCTTGAGCTCGCTGCAATGGATGCTCGAGTTCGAAGAGTACGCACTCGCCCATCACGCCGACCGTCTGACGGGCGCAACCAGCATCGCCGACCTCGCGGTCCAGTACAACGGCGGAACCATGCCGGCGACGGAGACCGAACTCCAGGCCGTGCTCGCATCCATGCCCGAGGCGGCAAAGAGTCCCTACCTCTCGGGGCACGCCATGGCGCAGATCCAGTTCTCCTCCACCACGATGGAGATGCCGGTCCAGGCGGCCCTCAAGACGCAGCTGGAGGAAGAGCTCGCGTTCATGAGCCCGCCCCCGGGGATCGTCGCGGAGCCCACCGGGTCGTTCACGCTCTTCACAAAGCTGATCGGCGACATCGCGGACAACAAGGACGGTATGACCGTGCTCGGCTTCGGCCTGGTCCTCGCCACCCTGCTCCTGATCTACCGGAAGATCAACGCGGCTGCGCCGCTGATCCCGATCGTTGCGGTGGTCGGCTGGAACGCGGTCGCAATGACCCTGCTCGGGATCGACTACACCCCGCTCACGGCGACCCTCGGCGCGATGACGATCGGGGTCGCGGCCGAGTACACGATTCTGGTGCTCGAGCGGTTCCTCGAGGAGCGGAAGAGGACCGACGACGTCTACGCCGCCATCGAGCACTCGGTCCAGAAGATCGGGCGTGCGATCACGGTCTCGGGGCTTGCGACCATCGCCGCCTTCTCGGCCCTCTGCGTCTCGAACTTCCCCATGATCTCGAACTTCGGGATCACGACCGTGTTCGCCGTCGGCTTCAGCCTGATCGGCGCGATCGTGGTGATGCCCGCGGCCCTCGTCCTGGTGGATCGGGTTCAGAGCCGGCTCGAGCACCGCCGCGAGGTCCGGGCCGGCATCGCCGCCTGACCTGCTCGTCCCTTTTTTAAACCTGCGGAAGCAAACGATCGATCATGACGATGGCGATTGCAGCGGACGGGCTGATCCGCTCGTTCGGCACGGTCAGGGCGGTGGACGGAGTCTCGTTCGAGGTGGGCGAGGGAGAGGTCTTCGGCCTGCTCGGCCCCAACGGTGCGGGTAAGACGACCCTGATCCGGCTGCTCGCAGGCGTCCTCACCCCCGACGCCGGTTCGGCGCGGGTGCTCGGGCTCGATCCGACCATCGACGGGTCGGCCGTCAGGAGCCGGTGCGGGGTTCTGACCGAGACGCCCGCCGTATACGAACGGCTCACGGCCCGGCAGAACCTCTCCTTCGCGGCCGACGTCTTCGGCGTGCCCGTCCCCGACGTCGGAGCCCGCGTGGGCGATCTCCTCGCCCGGTTCTCGCTCCAGGACCGCGCCGACGAGCCCGTCGCCGGGTTCTCGAAGGGGATGAAGCAGCGGCTCGCCCTCGCCCGCGCCCTGATTCATGACCCCGAGCTCCTCTTCCTCGACGAACCGACAGCCGGCCTCGACCCGGTCGCCTCGCGGCAGGTCCACGACCTGGTCGGTACCCTTCGCGACGAGGGGCGCACGGTCGTGCTCTGCACCCATCACCTCGTCGAGGCCGAGGCCCTCTGCGACCGCGTCGGAGTCCTCGCGAAGGGAAAGCTGATCGCGCTCGGCACGGTCCGCGAGCTCTCGGATCGGCTGCTCGCGGCCTCGCCGGTCGTGCTCTCCTTCCTCGGCCCCGTGGCCGACGCGGTCGCCGCGGCGGTCGGTGCCGTGCCAGGAGTCGCGGTGACGGAGCGGGAGGAGCGGCGCCTGCTGCTCGCCGCCGCCGATGACGGGGCGGCCGCCGATGCGATCGGGGCCGCGGTCCGGGCCGGGGGCCGCGTCGTCTCGGCCGGGCGGCGGGAACACACGCTCGAAGAGGTCTACTTCGCGCTTCAGGAGGTGCCGGCATGAACTGGCGCACGGTCCGCGCGATCGCGACCAAGGACCTGCTCGAGGTCCGGAAGAACCGGATCGCGATCTGGTCGATCCTCGGGCTATCGTTCTTCCTCTCGATCGGGATGCCGCTCCTGATCGGCCTGTTGCCGTTCGGATCCGGGCCGTCCTCCGGGGACCTCGGGCCGTTCGAGGCGCTCATGCACCTGCTTCCGTCGGGGCTGCAGGGTCTCCCACTCGGCTCCCGGATGGTCGTCCTGATGCTCGGCTACTTCCTCGCGCCGCTCTTCCTGATCATCCCGCTGATGGTGGCCGCGATCGTCGGGGCCGAGTCGTTCGTGGGCGAAAAAGAGCGGCACACCCTCGAAGGGTTGCTGTACACCCCCGCGACGGACCTCGAACTCTACGCGGGCAAGGTACTCGCGGGGGCCGTGCCCGCCGTCATCGCGGCCTTCCTGAACTTCGCGATCTACGCGGTGGTGGTAGACCTGATCACGGCCCCCATCGTGGGCTCGGTCTGGTTTCCCACGATCTCCGCGCTCGCGCTCGCGGTCTGGGTCGGTCCGGCCGTCGCGCTCCTCGGTGTCTCTGCCTCGGTCCTGGTATCCACCCGTGTCGAGACCTTCCTCGAGGCGAATCAGCTGACCGGCCTGCTCTCGCTCGTGATCGTCGCTCTGATGGTCGGGCAGGGCTCGGGCCTGCTCCTGCTCTCGCTCCCGGTCCTGCTCTTCTTCGGGCTCGTCCTCTACGGAGTCGACGTCGTCCTGATCCGGCTCGGCGCCGCGATCTTCTCACGCGACCGGCTTATGGCCCGGGCTTGACGATCAGGGTCGAGACCGACCCGTTCTCGATCACGTAGCCAGAGACCGAGCCGACGAAGAGGCGCCGGACCAGGCTCTTCTCGTGGGCACCGAGCACGATCAGGTCCGCGTGCACCTCCCCCGCGACACGGACGATCTCCTCCCCCGGTGAGCCCTCGGGCGTGTGCATGCTGATGTTGCTCCCGAGCATCTCCGCGTGCGCCTGCATCCGCCGGACGACCGACTCGGCATCGTCGGCCTCGGCGGTCCCGACCGGCCCGTAAGGGCCCATCACGGTACCATCGTCCTCGTCGTCGCCCTTGAGGAGAGCGGCGAGGACGCCCTCGTGGACTGCATGGACTACGTGGACGTCGCTGTCAAAACGCTTGGAGATCGCGATCGCGGTCTCGAGCACCTCCTCGGCGAGCTCGGTCCCGTCGACGGCCGCAAGGATCCGCTTGAACACTGGACTGGCACCTCGATATCCGGGGGGCTGAACGCTGCTACAACGATAGGGCGACACAGGTATATGAACGTGCGGCGGAAACGGGCGCCTCGGGCCGCTCCGGACGGTCAGGTCGACAGTCCCTCGCCGTCCCCGTCAAGACGCCGGAGCCGGTTCTCGCGCTGCAGGGCGCTCCGGTAGGCCTCCTCGGCCCGCTTCCAGTCCGAGATATCGCGCAGGGTCTGGATCGCCCCGATCTCGCTCCCGTCGCGGTCGGAGAGGGGGGAGGCTTTCCCCCAGAGGTGCCCTCCCCGCCCGCCGCGGAGCGAGGGGACCGGGGTCTCGAAGTAGAGAGTCTCGCCGAACCGACGTACGCCTTGATAGGTACGAGCAAGTTCCTCCGTCGAGAGATCGAGGAGGTCGACAAGGACCGGGAAGGTGCCATCGAACTTCACGAAGGCGCGCCCGTAGTCGCGCGTCCCCATCACCTCCTCTCGTGGAATGCCGGTCAGGGTCTCCATGGCCCGGTTCCAGGCGACGACCTGCCGCTCGCGGTCCACGATGAAGGTCGCGTCGGGCATGAACTCGATCGCCTCCTGGAGCTTGCCGCGGCTCAGTTTGAGCGCCTCTTCGGTCTGCCGCCGCTCGGTAACGTCGACGACCGAAAGAAGGATGCAGAGGAGTTGCCCGTCATGGTCGGACGCCACCGAGGCCGAGAGCTGGGCCGGGAATGCGCGTCCGTCGCGTCGCAGGCACCGGACCTCCCCGAACCAATGGCCGTCACGGATGAGCTTCGCCTCGAGTTCGGCAATGATGCCGCCGAGAACGAGGTCGCCCTGGGCGAGCTCCACGTACGGGCGCCCGGCGAGCTCGCCGGGATCGAGGTAGCCGAACATGGTCGCAAACGCCCGATTGACGTACTCTATATTGCCGTCGGGGTCGATGATAGCGATCCCATCGACCGACGCAGCGATCGCGGATTCCTTGACCAGGAGCTCGCGCCGGCGCTCGTGGTCCTCGGTCACGTCCCGGCCGACCAGCTGGTATTCGCTGACCGTGCCGTCGGGGCCGAAGAGGGCTCGATCGGACCATTCGAGCCAGCGGAGCTCGCCGTTCCGGTTGCGGACCTGGTGGAGGTAGTGCGCGACGGGGGATCCTGGAGTCTGATCCTTTCGGGCATCGATGATCCCGCGAATGTCGTCCGGCGGCATAGTCGTTGCGGCGTCCATGGTCCCGATACCAACCGGGTCGGCTCCGAAGAACCGAAGGCAGGCCTCGTTTGCGAAGGTGACCGTCAGGTCCGGCCGGTGCCGCGCGATCAGCTCGGTCTGGTCCTCGACCACCGCACGGTAGCGCGCCTCGTTCTCGGCGATCTGCCGTTCGTACGCCCGTTCGGCCGTCACATCCTCGATGATCACGGTGCAGCCGTTGCCACCGTCCTCGAAGACGGTCGGGATCAACGAGACTCTGCAGTGGACGGTCCGCCCGCTGTACTCGAAGGAGAGGTCGCGCCGTTCGGCCTCGCCATTGCCGTCGGCCGGCGGCAGGACCAGCCCTCGGAGCGGAGCGAGGTCGACCCGGTCGAAGCGCTCACCGAGGAGGCCCTCGCGCGGGAGCTGCCAGAAGTCGAGCAGGCGGTCGTTTACCTGGATGATCCTTCCCTCGTCGTCCACAACCACGATCTGTTCGCGAGCGAATCGAAGGAGACCCGAGAGCGGCACCCGCTGAGAGACCGTGTAGATCTTCGCCATCCCGATCTGCCGGACCTCAACCTGGCCCGTGAAGAGCAGGATCTCGAGGTACTTGGCTGCCGAGTTCCGGTTGATCCCGAGCCGTTGCGAGATCTCGGTGATGATCAGTCCCTTCGGGTGCGCCTTGAGGAGCGTCCGGATCTTCCGGGCGATGGCCCGGTCCTCTTCAAGGCCCATGAGGTATACTGCATCACGGACATATATATAGTAAGTGAATTGTCAATCGACTCCCTCCGAAATAGTAATCGGAAGGTTCTTTTTATGAGGAGCCCGAATATCTGCTATCCCCTGCATCGGGGGTTGCCATGCCGCTCTCCCTTCGATCTCGACCCTTCTCGCTGACACTCTTCGTCTTCATAGTCGCCCTGATCGTGCTGGTCGTCGTCGGGATTACGCTCGTGGACTACTCGATCGCAGAATCAAACCTCCGGAACCACCAGCGGCTGCTCGAGGAGCAGACCGAGATCGACCTGAACAACTCGATCATGCTGGTCGACGAGGGGCTCAAGCTCTTCGACAACACGATGAACGGGGAGATGGAGCAGGGGCTCGCGGAGTTCGCCAACGGGTACGAGCGAGCCGGGCGGGACCCCTCGGTCATGAACCTGACGGCGATCAAACACGATGTCTTTCACGACACGATGGACCTCTACGTGATCAACGCGTCGAACATGGTCGAGTTCACGACCTACCCGCCCGACCAGGACCTCGACTTCGGCACCGAGCCCGACTTCGCCCATTACCTGGATGGGATACGGAATACCAGCGGTTTCTACCCCGATCGCGTGGTCCGAGAGACCGGGTCGAATATTCTCCGCAAGTACGCTTATGCCCCGACAGCCGACCACCGGTACATCCTCGAGCTCGGCCTGATCGGAGATAAGTTCAAGTCCGAGCGCCAGCGCCTCACGTACACGGAGACGATCAAGGACATCAAGTCCCTGAACCCCTACCTCGAGGACGCCCGGCTGTTCACCCAGTTCAAGCGTCAGGTCGGGAACAGCTCCTTCAGGCCCGACGCCGAGCTCAAGGACCGGCTCGGCCGCGTGATCGAGACCAAGACCGGCTTCGACTGGATCGATCCGGCCACGGGCAACAAGGTGCGGTACAAGTACATCAACCTCAAGGACGAGGATTACGGCTCCGATCTCTCGATGGTCGCCGAGTTGACCTACAGCAGCCGCCCGCTTGAGCAGGCCCTCTCCGACCTCGTGGGGTTCCACGTCCTTGCCGCGTTCGCCGCGCTCCTGATCGGGCTCGTGACGGCAGGAATCGTCTCGGGTCGCCTCACCAGCCCGCTCCGCGGGCTCGTCGGGGATGTCGATGCGATCGCGCAGGGCGACCTCGACCATCCGATCTCGCCAAGCACGGCCCGCGAGGTTACGGTCCTCCAAACATCCATCGCCACCATGATCGGGCGGCTCAAGGAGACGATCGAGCAGCTCCAGCGGCACGAGGCGAAGCTCTCCGAGAGCGAGGACCGGTACCGAAGGACGCTCGACCTGATCTCTGACTACGCCTACTGCGAGGCGCTCAACCATGACGAAGAGTGGCGTCCCGTCTGGTCCGCCGGCGCCCCCGAACGGATCTGCGGCTACACGTTCGACCAGCTCATTGCGATCGGCGGATGGGGGCAGATCGTTCACCCCGAGGATCGCACTATTCTCGCGCGGCATATCGAGGCCGTGAAGGTCAACCAGCCGCATGAGAGCGAGTTCCGAATCCTCTCGAGCGAGGGAGAGGTCCGGTGGGTCAGCCACAGGACGATGCCGATCATGGACCCGGACCTCGACCGGGTCACGGGGTATTACGCGGCCGGCCAGGACGTGACCGACCGGAAGCGAAACGAGGCCGCGCTCCGCGAGAGCGAGGAGAAGTACCGGCAGCTCGTCGAGGACGCGAACTCGATCATCCTGCGTCTCGGCCCCGACGGCACCATCTGGTACGTGAACGAGTTCGCCGAGCGGTTCTTCGGATATGACACCGGCGAGCTCCTGGGCCGCGACGTGGTCGGGACGATCGTCCCCCAGATCGACAGCGAGGGCAGGCGGACCGGTGACCTGGTGCATACGATCTCACGCGACCCGACCGCTTACACGGTCAACCAGAACGAGAACGTCCGCAAGGACGGGACGCCTGCGTACATCTCCTGGACCAACCGCGCAATCTTCGGGGATGACGGGAGCCCGCTCGGGATCCTCTGTGTCGGCAACGACATCACGCGACTCAAAGAGGCCGAGGATGAGAACCGCCAGCTCTACGCCGAGCTCGAAGAGCGGGTGCGCAAGCGGACCGAGGACCTGGCCGCCGCGAACCGCGAGCTCGAGTCGTTCACCTACACGGTCTCCCACGACCTGCGGTCGCCCCTGCGGGCGATCGACGGCTATACCTACATCCTGCTGCACGAGCATCAGCCCGAACTGACCGGCTCGGGGAAGCGCTATCTCAACCAGATCAGCCAGAACGCACGTCGGATGGCCCGGCTGATCGACGACCTGCTGAACTTCTCGCGGACCGGCAGGCAGGCTCTGGCCATCCGGAAGATCGACCCGGCCGTGCTCGTGGCCGAGGTGCTCGACGACCTCGCCGGCGAACGGCAGGGACGCGACGTCCGGGTCACGGTCGGCGATCTCGCCTCCTGCCGGGCGGATCCGGCCCTGTTGAAACAGGTTTTTGCGAACCTGATCGGGAACGCGCTCAAGTTCACGCGGAATCGCGAGGTCGCCGAGATCGAGATCGGGTCCTCCGAGGAGACGGGCGGCCCGGTCTACTATGTACGCGACAACGGCGTCGGCTTCGACCAGAAGTACGCCAAGACGCTCTTCCAGGTCTTCCACCGGCTCCACGACGCACGCGAGTACGAGGGGACGGGGGTCGGCCTCGCGATCGTGCAGCGGATCATCGAGCGGCACGGGGGCCGGTGCTGGGTCGAATCCGAGCCGGGACGGGGAACAACCTTTTTCTTCACACTGAGTGAGAGGAATGACGATGGAACTGAACGGGGAGAAGGATATCCTGCTGGTTGAGGACAACCCGCACGACGTGGAGCTGATCCTCCATGTCTTCGAATGGTCGAACATCCACAGCCGGGTCAGGGTGGTGTGGGACGGACAGGAGGCGCTGGACGCCCTCTTCGAGGAGAAGATGCGCCCGCGCGTCATTTTGCTCGACCTGAAACTGCCCAAGGTGGGTGGCCTCGAGGTGCTCCGACAGATCAAGGAGGACGCGTCCCTCCGCGAGATCCCGGTGGTGGTCTTCTCCTCGTCGGCAGAGGAGCGGGATATCGCGCTCAGCTACGGCCTCGGCGTGAACAGCTACATCGTCAAGCCGGTCGAGTTCGACCGGTTTGCCGACGTGATCCGCGAGATCGGCTGCTACTGGCAGCTGATCAACCGCCCCCCCGACGGCGGTCCGGCAACGGAGTGAGCGCCTGCCCGTCACTCCCGTTGCGCCCCGTACCAGCCCTCCATCCAATCCGAGAGCGGGAGCTCGGCGAGCCCTTTCGGCGTGACCCAGCGGAAGGCGTCGTGCTCCTCGGAGAGTACGACCTCCCGGTTCGGCGCGGCGGCGGCGAGGACCAGGTGAACCACGCGCCCATAGCGACGATTCTGGTCCCCCGCGCCGAGCAGCCGGCCGGACTTGACATCGAGGCCCGTCTCTTCTCTGACCTCGCGCACAAGGGCGTCACGGACTCCCTCGCCGGGGCCGATCGAACCCCCCGGGAACTCCCACCGCCCGGAGTTGTATTCGCTCGTCCCGGGCCGTCGAAGAAGGAGCAGGCGCCCGCGCCGGTCCGTGATTACCGCGTGGGCAGCGAGGTTCAGCGGGCCGCCGGGATCCCTGTCCATGCACGATCCTGATCGGCAAAACTGATATAGCCCGCGCCCGGGACAGACGCAGTCCCGTCCCGAGGGACGTGCCGGAGATGGACGCGAGCCGGAATGTCCCGGCACGGCCCGAACCGGGAGCGGCGGGCAGTCAGAGCCCGGCCCGGACAACGCGCACAGCCTCGACCATGCGCGAGATTTTGGCGAACGCGGCCTCGCGCGAGCGCATCCTGAGTCCGCAGTCGGGGTCGACCAGGAGCCGTTCGGGCCCGAAGACCTCGACGCCGCGATCGACCCGGGAGCGGATGGTCTCGACGCTCTCGACCTCGTCCGAGGACGAGACGACGGCGCCGAACCCGATGCGCTTCTCTCCGAGCTCGCGCGAGCCGAGCACCTCCAGGTTCCCGGGATGGCCTGCGAACTCGAGGTCCAGGATCTGGACGGGGTACCGCACCAGGGCGTCGATCATGCCCTCGATCGGCCCGCAGGCGTGGAGCGCGACCGGCACCGTGAGGCCCTCGGCCACCACGCCAACGGCTCCGGCGGCGGCCGTCGGGTCGGCGGCACCGGTCGAGAGGATCGGCTCGTCGATCTGAAGCATGCAGACTCCGGCCCCGACGAGCGCCCGGGCCTCCGCGGCGAGCACCCCGCCGAGGTC
>DUGU01000295.1:1925-3854 GCA_013331215.1 Methanoregulaceae archaeon | reverse complement strand
CAACGTTCACCATACCCGGGCCGGTATCACTCCAACCATCCTGCATCGCATTCTTCGGACAGAGAAAATGAACGGGATCGACCCGGGATCGGCAAAAAATTCATTACGCGACATGCTCTTCCTTATCGAAGGCCGGTCCATTCTCGAGGAGGCCGGAACCGTGACTCTGACATGGTGAAACCAGTATGGTCCCCAATCGGATACGCCCTCCTCGCGGCCACCCTGTTCGGGATCAGCACCCCGCTCTCGAAGATCCTCGTCGGGGATATCTCGCCGGTTCTCCTCGTCTCCTTCCTGTACCTCGGTACCGCGGCCGGGATGTTCCTCCTCGGGGCGATTGCACGTTCCGGGCAGAGTCCCCTGTCCGGCGAGGCACGGCTGCGAAGGCAGGATACTCCTTGGCTCCTGGTGGCGATCCTCGCCGGAGGCGTCATCGCACCGGTCCTGCTGATGACGAGCCTGGAGGTCACGCCGGCCGGGACGGCATCCCTGCTCCTGAACTTCGAGGGAGTCGCCACGACGGTGATCGCCTTCCTGATCTTCCGCGAGTCGGTCGGACCGCGGATCTGGATTGCCCTCGGCACGGTCACACTCGGAAGCATCGTGTTATCCTGGAACCCCTCTGCCGCGTTTGGAATCTCGATCGGGGCAGTCGGGGTCCTCCTCGCCTGTTTCTTCTGGGGTGTCGACAACAATGCCAGCCGGAACATCTCCGGAAAGGACCCGATCGCCATCGCCGGGGTGAAGGGGTTCTTCGCAGGAAGTCTCGCCCTGGTGCTTGCGATGCTGGGAGGAGCAGCGCTTCCGGGGATATCCCTCATTCTGGCCGCAATGCTTCTGGGGTTTCTCTGTTATGGCGTGAGCATGGTCCTGTTCATCCGAGCGCTCCGGGATCTCGGCGCGGCACGGACGGGCGCATACTACAGCGTTGCGCCGTTCATCGGTGCGGCCCTCTCGTTTCTCATCTTCAGAGAGACGCTTGATCCGCAGATCGTGATTGCATTCGGCCTGATGCTGCTGGGGACCGTGTTTCTCGCAACGGAGAAGCATATGCACCGGCACCACCACGTCCCCATCGAACACGAGCACATCCACCATCACCCCGAAGAACATCACGTGCACGGCCATGACGGAGAATTTTCCGGGGATCATTCACACGCCCATCGCCATGAACCTATCGACCATGAGCACCCGCACACCCCCGACATCCATCACCGGCATGAGCGATAGATCCCCTATCACGAGTAATTGGGAACCGGGAGACGACAGACCGGGGTCGTGGAGATAGATGGCAACCGGCACTGCTGCCGATCGTCCGTTTCCCGGAGAGTCTGTCCTTCCGCACCACTCGATGCGGAAGAAGAGTGTGAAGTCGAGAGCTGAAAAGTAAGATTAGGTAAGAATTTTAGGGAGCGTTTGTAATACTCTTCGGGAATCCGGGAACGCGTTCATGGATATCCTGCAATCCGCAGGCACGTGTTTCTCCAGCCCCGATCTCCGGTGAACGATGATGGATGATCTCCCGAAGAGTACCACGGTATCATTACTGGTGACGCTGCGTCTCCTTACCCGGAACTATAGAGATTTCCTGCTTGCCCCCGGGACGATCGTCACGTTCATCAGCGGGATCATGCTCGTAATCGCAATCCTGAACGAGCCTGCCAGCCTGTTCACCGGCAGCGCGCCGGGAGACCCCGTCACCTGCATCTATCTCGCGTCGGCACTCGTCGGGTCCTGATACATCTGGTACGGCGCCTACCTCGGGATCCGCGAGCGCGATTTTACCGCCGACATCCCGGTCTCCATCGCGACGATTGCGGCGATCGCGATCGGGCAGTACTCGGCCGCCGCCGTTGTCGCCGTCCTCCTCCTGCTCGGCGGGATGCTCGAGGAGCTCGTCGCGGCCCGCGCGGACCGTGCCCTCGATGC
>DUGU01000295.1:0-1858 GCA_013331215.1 Methanoregulaceae archaeon | reverse complement strand
CTCAACGAGGTCGGAGCGCTCGAGGTCCGCGCGACCAGGGTCGGGACCGAGACCACGCTCGGCCAGATCCGCCGGCTCATTGCCGAGGCCCAGGAGCAGAAGGCGCCGATCGAGCGGATACTGGACCGGTACGCGAAGATCTACACGCCGGTCGCCCTTATCCTTGGATTGCTGCTCTGGTGGTGGAGCGGGGATATAGAACGGGCGATCACCATGCTGATCGTCTTCTGCCCGTGCGTGATGGTCCTCGCGACGCCGACCGCGCTCGTTGCCTCCATCGGGAACGCCGCCCTGGCGGGAAGCCTCGTGAAGAGGGGCGCGACCGTGGAGGCCCTGGCGACCGTGGACACGGTGATCTTCGACAAGACCGGGACGCTGACCCTCGGCGAGCCCCGCCTTGTCGAGGCCATCCCGTACGGCAGTGTCCCGGGCGAGACCCTTCTCCGCGACGCTGCATCGGCCGAAAAGTTCAGCGAGCACCCGATAGGCAGGGCAGTCGTGCGGGCCGCAACCGGAGGCAGTATCGCGGTCCCGGATCCCGATACCTGTGAAATCCTGCCGGGCCTCGGCGTGAATGCCCGGCGCAACGGGCGCGAGATCCTCCTCGGACGCCCGAAGATCTTCTCCGACCGCGGGATGTCCCTTCCCACGGCGATCGAGGAGACGATCCGTACTCTCTCGAGTGGCGGGCGGAGTGTCATTCTCGTGGTGGTCGATGGCGAGGTGAGCGGGTTTCTCGTCTTCGAGGATACCGTCCGGGAGAATGCCCGGGCAACGATTGCCCTGCTCGACCGGGCCGGCCTCAGGACGGTCATGGTCACCGGGGACAACCGGGACGCAACCGGGATGGTGGCCCGGAACGTCGGGATCACCGAGGTCTACGCCGATGTCATGCCGCGGGAGAAGGTCGAGATCGTGCAGCGGCTTCAGGCCGAGGGCCGCCGGGTCGCTTTTGTCGGTGACGGCGTGAATGACGGCCCGGCGCTCGCGGCGGCGGATGTCGGCGTGGCGATGGGCCTGGCCGGCACGGATGTCGCAATCGAGACGGCCGACGTTGCATTACTCTCCGACGACCTCTCCAGGCTCCCTCACCTGGTCACCCTCTCGCGCAAAGCCGTCCGGACCATCCGGCAGAACCTGTTCTTTGCAATTGGGGTCCTCATCCTCGCAGTGGCCCTGACGATACCGGGCATCCTGACCCCGGTGACCGGAGCGCTCCTGCACGAATTGTCGTCAATCCCCGTTATCGTTAATTCTGTACGGCTGATTGGATCGAAGTCATGAACCTCGTCCCGAGAATACTATTTTCACCGAAATTATCCAAGAACGGGCCGAAACGATCCGAGTTCGCCAGAAGGACCAGAACGATGTACAGTCGTTCACCTGAGAACCTCAGGCTGTTTCGGGGGTGAGACGGGGACGCACCACCAACCCCACAGCCCAGGCTGCGGCGTACTTCCCAATGAAGATCATCGACGGCCTGTCCTTCGGCGTTCTTCGGACCGCCAGGTGAGGCTTTGAACGAGATAGGTGTCAGATCCGGGCTGAAGATTGGACTCGCGAAACCGTCTCCGAACGGGATCGTGGTGCCGCGGTCATCACCGCTCGATGCAAAACGAGAGACTGTTGCTTTCGCTCGCTTCCCGTTTCACCTCGGCGTATTGTGCCTACCCCAGGGGTTTACTATCCCCTGTACTGATCGCCCCAATTTGATGCGGTGAGAGCGGCTATCGCTTCCTTCACTCCATTGGCAGCGGCCTCGGCGGGTAGTACTCGACCGTGACGCTCGAGAGGTCCACGCCGTTGCTCGAGGGCGGGTGGACCTCGACGGCATCCATCGGCCGGTCCGTGACGATCC
>DUGU01000238.1 GCA_013331215.1 Methanoregulaceae archaeon | reverse complement strand
ATCAGCACGACCTTGTTGTGACCGAGGTTCTCGAGGATGGCCGGGATCGACGAGCCGAAGCGGTGGAGGAAGGCCCGGTTCTCCTCGACCAGGGTCTCGACCCGCCGCTGAATCATGTGGAGCGGCCCGAGGGCGTACGTCCGGAGCGTGTCCGTGATCTCGGGGTGACGGCCGATCCCGCTCGTTGTTTTGAGGGGGGAAGGGAGGGAGTCGACTCCTTCGTTGACGAAGAAGTCGATCACGTCCGAGCCCGGCAGGCTATCGAGAGACTCGACCACCTCGACGAGCGGGAGCGAGAGGTCGTAGAGGAAACCGAAGTCTCCCATCCGGAAGTCGTCGTGCTCGAGCCGGAGCTCGTGCAGCCCGTAGCGCTCCCGCTCCTCCTGGGGGCGAGTCGAGAAGACCGAGATTCCGTCACGCGCCGCCGTGTACTCGATCAGCCCCTTGATGCGCCGCCCTTTCACACGGTACCCGGTAACATACTCACCGTGGGGGTCGACGATCAGAAGGCCGAACTGCCGCCGGCGCATGGACGAGGCACAGAAGACCTTCATGAAGTTCGACTTACCCATGCCCGTCGTCGCAAAGATGCCCATATGGGAGGAGAGCGTCTCCGACGGGATCGAGACGGTTACCCCTTCGAGGACCCCGAGGCCGGCACGCATCGTCCCGACTTCCATGTCTCCCATCGACCGTTTCAGGAAAGCGAGGTCCGCGTCGTCGGGGCGTGAGACCTCGGAAAAGTTCGTCGGAGCCGTGATCGGCGGCCGGAACCGACCGTCGTGGTCGACGAGACCGAGCGGGTGAAGGTTGACGCAGAGGACCGGCTCGGCCGCATCCGCTCCCGGGGATGTATCGTGGGTGATGTCCGTGACCTTGGCATAGAAGATGAAGTCCTTGTCATGGTCGGTGAGCTTGAGGATATCCCCGACAAAGAGGACGGCGGTCGAGGGGACCACGATCCGGTAGGCGAGGACCGTGGTGCTGATCAGGCGAAAACCGGCGGCATCGAGGGACATGGGACCACCCTTCAGTGATGTGAGATCATACGCGGTCACAGGTATATACCATTGGTTATTTCTCTCCGTTACCGTCCGCCGGGATTCATGATCGCCGTTCGAAGGAGGCCGTCGTGTCGGAGGCAGGGAGCGCGGAGAGCACCGTCGAACGGACGCGCTCCTCGAGACCGGGCTCTCCTCTCAGATCGCGCCGGGCGTCCAGGTCGTCGATCAACACCTCTCCGCTGGAGCGGATGCCGAGGTTGGCCATGAACGCCCGCACCACGCTCCGGACACAGCCGAAGTTCTCCTGGCCTTTTCTTCCGGCCGTCGCGAGCAGTACACCCATCTGTTGTGCCGCCACGGAGCCCTGCACACGGAGCGCCGTCCCCGCATGGAGAGCCTGAGCGCGGTCGATGACAGCCTTGAGTCCGGCAGGGACCGTGTTCGTGTAGACAGGGGAACAGACGACGAGCAGGGACGCNNCGATGCACGGACGGACCTCGAGGTCGTGGACGAAGACGACCTCAACAGCCCGGCCCGCGGACGCGGCCGCCTCGGCGGCCCACCCGGCGAGGACGGCACAGGATCCATCGGGCCGAGGGCTGCCCTGCAGGATCAGGACACCGCCGCGAGGCGACGGGGGCCGGTATGAGGGAGGCCCCTCCGGTCGCAGCAACCCTTCCGGGGCGGCGAGGAGCGCCGCCTCCCAGTCTGCGGCCGCTCGGCGGGCAGCCTGCTCGGCATCGATGGGGAGCAGGGGCGGGTACTCGTAGGTGTTGGTCGAGAAGAGGACGACCGTCGGGCCGGCCCCCACAAGGAGGAGCTGGAACCGGACCATTCCCGGGAAGACGGACGAGAGGTCGTCCCGGTACAGCGCCAGCACGCTACCCCTCGCGGAAGCGCCGAGCTCGACCTTGCTCAACAGTTCACGCATACCCGGTCACCCGTTAGGGGGAAAGGAGCCGATCGTTCTTGCGGCGTATCTCCGCCCCTATTGTGAGAGGGATGGTCCGCCTACCTATCAATGTATTCCCGGATCAGAGATACTCTACTTCGATTCCGCCGGACGCGCCCCGGCGCTCCTCGATCGATTTGACGGCACGACAGGTCGCCTGCGGTGCGGTCTGCCAATGACTGCAACGACCTCCATCATTCGCGATTTGCAGCCCCTTATCGAATATGACGGTTGAGGTCGTCCGAAGGAGAACGACCGCGATCTCGCATGCCCGTCTCCATCATATGGACGAACGGGGTCGCCGTGACGGTCGGTTCGGGATGCTCCGGCAGGTCACATCCTCATATCGATGCGAAAGACGGCGAACACCGGGCCCTTCCCGTCGCGGATCGGCGCAAAACCCGTGAAGTCCGTACCCCACCCGTCGGTATAGACATCAGTCGCTCCTGATGAGTTCGCCAAGGACGGCATCTACGGCGACAGTTCAAGCTCGGCGTTACCCTGACGTTCGGCGTCGGGGATGCCGAAATCCGAATCGACCATGAACCCGGGCGTCCCGTTCGCCTGTTCGATCGTGTAGACGCACGCGATCCGCGAGTCCTCGGCCTTCGGCGCCAGTAGTTCCCGCTGCACATTCGCGAACTCGGGGGGGGAGCCGGGCCCCCGGATCATCGCGAGGGTCAGGTTGTCACCGTTGAGTCGGGCCGCGTATGTAGCGGCGCGCGCGGCAAGCCCGTCCCGGACCGTCAGGCCGGACAGGTTGACGGTCGACGTCACCGTGGGGGGCTGCCGTGACGGACGGCGTCGTGGGAATCACCGTGGCATTGCCGCCGGGAGCGGTCGTACCGCCGGCCGCGATAATTGCCACGGCGACGAGGAGCCCGGCGATGAGGGTGAAAAAAATCCGTTTTCCGAAGCATCGGTTAAAAATTCGAGACTCGATTGGAAAAAGGTACTAATTCTGTTTGGGATCGTGCACCGGCTCTTCTCCGCCAGGCTCCAAGAGGCTCTCCCCTATCGTTCGGCGGATCCGGTCGGCCGCTCGAGCACCAGGATTCGCCGCGTCAGGCTCTTGTGCACGCGCTGTTCGAATCGGTCGATGAGCCGGAGATGCCGGGTGGCGATCCCGTCGATCGGCCGGTGGGTGACGATCACGGCCCGATGCCCGGGCCGCAGCACCCGCGCGACCTCGGCGAGCGATTCGTCATAGAGCCGCTCGAGAGTCTCGCCGCGAATCTGCACGGACTGGCCGTACGGGAGATCGGAGACAACGGCGTCGACCGAATTCGACCGGAGCGGCAGTCGGGCGGCGTCCGCGAGCGCGACCTCGGCGCCGGGCAGGTTCAGACGCGCTCCTGCGAGCATGAAAGGGTCGACATCGAGTCCTAGGGATCGGACCCCGAGGAGCGATGCCTCGATCAGGGTTCCACCCGTACCCGCAAACGGGTCGAGCAGGACCTCGCCCGGCTCAACGCCGGAGAGGTTGACGAGCGCCCGGGCCAGGCGCGGCATCATCACGCCCGGATGGAAGAACGGCCGCGAATATGGCCGGCGCGCGTCGAGCGCGCGGCGGTCGGGCTCGCAGACGAGTCGGCCGAGGTAACACCGGTCGCCCGAGCAGACGAGGCCGTAGGTGATCTCCGGTGCCGAGAGCGAGACCCTCCCCGGAATCATGCCGCCGAGCCGGCGTTCGAGACCGAGTGCCGGAGTGGCCAGGGCTGCGCCCTCGACCTTCCGCACCCGCAGAGCGAACGTCCCGTCCGGTTCGAGCGCGGCCGTTCGGACCATCGCATCGACCGCCTCCTCGGAGGCCGGGCAATCGGCGATGTACTCGTAGACCCTGTGCGTCAGAGCGAGTCGGGCGAGGCGGCCGGGATCGGCGCACTCGCCCACGGCGAGCTGGGCCCCCGTCTCCTCGACGCGGACGGCGCACCTGAGTTCGGCCGCCGGGAGTGAGGGGTGCTCGCCCGAGAGGAGACAGACGACACGCATCGGCTCGTTCAGGCTCGCCGCCGCATCCGCGCCTGGAGCCCGTAGTACTCGGAGAAGCCAATCGCCGAGCACTGGTCGAGCGAGGTCGAGTCGAACGAGACGAGCTCGCTCGAGTACAGCGCAAACGGCGATGATCGGCCGAGCACGTGGAGACCACCCCTGAAGAGACGGAGGTCGACCGTACCGGAAACGACCGACTGCGTCTCGTCCACGAACGCGTTGAGCGCACAGTAGAGCGGCTC
>DUGU01000319.1 GCA_013331215.1 Methanoregulaceae archaeon | reverse complement strand
GCAGTCGCCTCAGGCCAGGTGGGCGGCCGCGGCCGCCACGCCGTCGTCCGCGCACTCGCACCCGAGCCGGTGCATGGCCGCCTGGATCGCGCCGAGGGTCGCGAGGACCTCGGGCGCGCCGACCGCGCCCATGTGGCCGATCCGGAAGATCTTCCCCTTGAGCGCGTCCTGGCCGCCGGCGATGACGATGCCGAGTTTCTTGACGAGCCCCCGGAAGTCCGCGTCGGTCGTCTCCCCGGGCATCCGGATCGCGGTCACGGTGTTCGAGTACCCGTGGAGCGCGTCGGTCATCGGGAAGAGCGGGAGGTCCCACGCCGCGGCCGCCGCGCGGACGGCCTGGGCGAGCCGCTGGTGGCGCATGATCCGGTGCTCGATCCCCTCCTCCTCGATGAGAAGGCCCGCCTGCTGGAGCGCGAGGAAGAGCGGGACTGCCGGGGTGTACGGCGTCTCCATCGGTTCCTTCTTCGCGTTCTTGATGTACGCGGCGAGGTCCAGGTAGTACGGGCGGTCCGCGACGAACCGCTCCTGCGCCCGCGGCGAGACCGAGACGGCCGCGAGCCCCGCGGGGGCCGCGAGGCACTTCTGCGAGCCGACGATCGCGATGTCCACGCCCCAGCGGTCGGCCTCGACCACGTCGCCGCCGATCGAGGTGATCCCGTCCATGACGAAGAGCGCGTCATGCTTGCGGCAGAGCTTCCCAACCTCGTGGGCCGGGTTCCGGATGCCGGCCGAGGTCTCGTTGTGGACGAGGGTCACGACCTCGGCGCCGTTCTCCAGGCTCTCGGCGAGCCCGTCGAGCGGGAGCGGCGTGCCCCATTCGGACGCGAGCTGGGTCGCGTCGCCGTAGCGCTTCGAGATGTCGTACAGCCGCTCGCCGAACTTCCCGTTCGAGAGGCAGGCGATCTTCTTCCCGCGCCCGACGTTCGCGACGGCGGCCTCCATGCCGGCCGTCCCCGAGCCCGAGACGATCACGAGGTCGTTCTCGGTGCCGAACGCGGGTTTCAGGCAGCGGACGCAGTCCGCGTACACCGCCCCGAACTCGGGCGAGCGGTGGTTGATCGCCTGGCGCGCCATCGCGAGGCGCACGCGCTCCGGGACCGGAACCGGCCCGGGCAGCATCAGCAGCAGTTCCTTCTCCATGACGATCCGTTCCTACTATATGTCGTTCGGGTCATATACTCTCCCCGATGGTCGACGTCGCCGTCATCGCCGGATCGGACTCGGACTACGAGATCGCCCGGCAGGCGATCGCGGTCCTCGAGGCGCAGGGGCTCTCCCACGACTACCGGGTCCTCTCGGCCCACCGCGACCCGGACGCGCTCGAGGCGTACGTCCGGGCCTCGGACGCCCGCGTCTTCATCTGCATCGCCGGGCTCGCGGCGGCCCTGCCGGGCACGGTGGCTTCCCGGACGGGCCGGCCCGTGATCGGTGTCCCGGTCTCCGGGACGCTCGGCGGGCTCGACGCCCTCCTCGCGATCGTCCAGATGCCGAAGGGCGTGCCGGTGGCCTGCGTCGGCATCGACAACGGCGCGAACGCCGCGTGGCTCGCGGTCCGGATCCTGTCGCTGGCCCTGTGACGGGGCGGGCGGCTCGATATACCGGTACCCCGTCTGGCCGGCGCTCGACGGCCAGACGGTCTCCCCCTCGTCACACCCCGCGGGCACGCCCATCGAGCAGAGGCATCTCACTCCAGTAGCACGGGCGGCGCCGCGCGTGAGCCCGAACGTCGCGGGCGGCCCCTCCATCGGCGACAGCGTCCGGGATCAGCCCGACGAGCTCGGCTTCTCGCAGATTCCCCCCCCGACGCGGACGGCGACGACTTCTGCGACGCGGCCTACACGATCTCAACGGCGGGTTCCCCGGCGGAAGCCCCAACGTCGACGACCTCCCGCTCCGGGCCCAGATCGACCCGGCACGCCCCCTCCCGCTCCCGGGCGTGCTCATGCCTCCGCTCGACCTGGACGGCGACGGGCGGTACGAGGACGTCATCGGCAACGGGCGGAAGGACTTCGCGGACGTCATGCTCTTCTTCAACCAGATGGCCTGGATCGCGACGAACGAACCGCTCGCCGCTTTCGACTGCAACGACAACGACCGGATCGACTTCGCCGACGTCGTCTGGCTCTTCACCCACCTCTGACTTTTTTCTCCGGGCCCCTCTCGGGCGGTGCGTGCAATATTGCACGGCATATTTTTATCGTTGAAGTGGACGACAGCCTATCCATGAGCGACAAGAATATGGACGAGAGGAGCACTGGCGACCGGCGCGTCGTGTACCTGTTGGCCGTGATCGCAGTCCTCGCCATCGCCCTGGTCGCCGTGCTCCAGGCCACGCTGGGCGGGAGTGCCCCCGCGGGCGGGGCGAACGCGACGGCGGTGCCATCGACCGCGGTGACGGGCAGCACCTCCTCCGCCGGCGACCTCGTCGCGAACGCGTCCGGGGCCCGGGTCGCCGCCGGGCTGCCGGCCGACGGGGCGCCGTCGACCGGGGCCACCGTCGCTGCGTCGGCGTCGACCACGGAGTTCGTCGCGACCGGGGCCCCGATGGCGCCGGATCCCGGTACCACGGTCGCCATCGTGTCCACGACCGCGGCGGGGGAGGCGGATGGGGGGACTACCAGTACGACTGCGGTCACGACGTCGTCCGGCGACGCCGCCGACTCGGCCGCCACGACGACCACGGCCGGGACCGGGACCACGGCGACGGAGGCCGTGGCCTCGACCACCACCACCGTGGTGACGACCACGACTCCTATGGCTACGCATACGCTGGTCCCGGCGCCGAGCATGGGCGTCTTCGCGACGCACGTCCTGCCCACGCCCGTCCCCTCGATCGGGGTCATCGCGACGATGCGGCTCTGGACGCCGACCCCGACACCGCGGTACGTCCCCGCGACCGCCCCGAGCCCGGTGACGCCGCGGCCGACCGTGACAGTCTGCTCGCTCGACTTCACCGGGAGCCCGACGTCGGGCCGTGTTCCGCTCTCGGTCACGTTCATGCTGTCCTCGAGCTGCACCGGTGGGTACACCCTTGACTTCGGCGACGGACAGGACCAGCCGGTCTCGTTGAGCCCGTCCGCCCCGGAGACGGTCCGGCATACGTACACCGAGCCCGGCGAGTACACGGTCGTCCTCGCCGACGGGAGTTTCCCGCATTCGACGGCGTACAAGGTCCGGTCTCATTACATTACGGTGGAAGAGAGGATGTAGCCGCCCGAGATTCGTGTTCCGAGCAATCGTCTCCCCTCCAACCGCAGCGCTCGCCTGGGAGAGCCGGGAAGCGACGGAATGCAGCGGGCGCGTGCCCGGGCATACACCGACGGTACGGGCGCCGGCCGCACCGCCTTCGCCGGGGTCGCCTGGTCCCCCACCCATCTCTCACCCGCTTTTCCCGGGCTTATGCCCACGACGCTCCCGTCTCCCGTCGTGGCCCCGTGATACTCACCCCCCTCTCGAGCGGAAGCCCTGCCGGGGCCGTGACCGTTGGCGGCACGGAGGGCTGCCGGACGCACCGGGATGATCGAGTCGTCCGCCACCCGTCCCGGTCGAGCCACCCGTGTTTACCGGTGTGACGATGGGCGAAAACGAGCCCTTCGCGGGGGGAATGGATGGTCGGATGGACTCCCGGGAACGCCGCGAGGGGACGGCCAGTACAGACGAGTCCGGGGTCCACTCTTTGGTATTCGAGCCCCGCGCACCTCCTATCGCCGTGAAAATCGCAGCCCTGGACGAACTGCACCGTATACGCGTCGGGAGGCATGCCACGATCGTCCCGGTACTCCCGTGAGCCGAGGGACTGGCGGAGGCGCTGAAGGGAAAGGTCGACTACGTTCTCATCGGCCGTATGATTTTTTTCATTATGCCGACCGGGAGTATCGGGAGCATGGCCTGGAGGACGCCCTCACCGACGAATTCTTTCATCGAGCGACACGGGATCTCCGGTCCCTCTGAACGGTCGGGCGCCCCGGCCCCGGTTCATGGTGAGTCCCGACTGTCCCGTCGGTCGGCCCGATCTCGACCGACTGACCCGCACGAGCAGTGGACTGCCCCAATCGGACGGAAAACCGATTGTATCGCGGGCAGGGGATTTGGTTTTCGCATATCCGGATCGAATGCGGGCAGGGCCACACAAGATGTGCCGAGAAGGGACGCGAATACGGGGAAGATATCCCGGTTCGCCAGATTTCCGGGCGACGCCGGGATGTGGCCGATATGTCCACGACAGGAAGATTCGATTGAGAACCGAGGCCGTGCTCTCTCCGTCGTATCAACAACCGGGTGAGGATGCGTTCGAGGAGCCGTACTACACCGTCGTCGTCATCCCGATACGAGACAGGAGAAAGGAATGTGAGAGCGACTCATTCTCTGCAGATGACGACGCATCTGGACGTTCGTCCGACCGGTCCTGTTGTCCGGCCGATCCCCGCCGACGGTCGGCTCAACGCCGAAGAGAGCCATGGGGAGGGCTCGTCGGCGTGAACTCGATCCAGTCCAGGTTCCGGCCATCGCCGACGAACCGGAGGGTCAGGGTGGGGGTGCCGGCCGTGAGCCCGACCGGGAGCTTCCCGAGCGGGGGTCGGACAGGGCCGGGCGGGAGACGTTCCTGGAGAGCGTCCACCCCCCCATTCTTCCCTGGATCGCTCCCGGAATGGGGCCCCTGTTGGGACGGGAGAAAACAATATCTATAACATCGCCCTATACCCGGCCAGAAGAGGTTCGAAATGAGATCGTTCAACCTAATCTGTATCCTACTATTACTGTCGGCAGGCATCCAGGTCGCTGCCGCGGCCGAGACGTACGTCTATTCGGCCCAGTGGGGAGCAGCCGGTGGCGCCGCCGGCCTCGGCAACGGCGAGTTCAGCGCGCCGGCCCGGATCGCGTTCGACACAGCCGGCAACGTCTTCGTGGACGACATGAACAACCACCGGATCCAGAAGTTCGATGGTACGGGCACCTTCATCACTTTGTGGGGGAGCGAGGGCGTGGCCGACCCGCCGTCCGCTCCGGGGACGTTCCTGTTCCCGCTCGGCGTCGCGGTGGACTCGATGGATTACCTCTATGTCGCCGATCGCGGCATCCACCGGGTCCAGGTCATGGACCCGCTCGAGATGTGGGCCGTCTTCGGGCCGAACGGCACGACCGAGCTGCTCCAGCCGAGCGACGTCGCGGTGAACAGCAATGACGACGTCTACGTGATCGACTGGGGTCACAACCGCGTCCGCGTGTTCGACCTCTACGGAAACCCGATCACCGAGTGGGGGACCGCCGGCGGCATCACCGGCACCGCTAACGGCGAGTTCTCCGGCCCGCGCGGCATCGCCGTCGACGCCGTGGACAACGTCTACGTGGCAGACACGGACAACAACCGGATTCAGAAGTTCACGTCGAGCGGCACCTACGTCGCGCAGTGGGGTACCGCCGGCACCGGTAACACCCAGTTCAACGGGCCGTGGGGCGTGGGAACGGACACCGCGGGCAATGTCTACGTGGCCGACACGGGCAACAACCGGATCCAGAAGTTCGATGCGAACGGGACCTACCTCGCAACGATCGCGACGTCCGGCACGGCCAACGGACAGGTCTCCGCCCCCCTCGATGTCTCGGTGAATAGCACCGGCGCGGTCTTCGTGGCCGACACGGGCAACAACCGGGTCGAGCTCTTCGTCCAGGCGACACTCCTGGCCGTGCCGCCCGAGACGGCCCTCCCGACCGACACGAACGGCGACGGGCTGTATGACGACGTCAACGGCAACGGGAGGAGGGACTTCGCCGACGTGGTCCTGTACTTCAACCAGATG
>DUGU01000030.1 GCA_013331215.1 Methanoregulaceae archaeon | reverse complement strand
TCGGCCTCGGCAGCCTCTACGGCGGGCTCGCTCCCGGCCAGGACGGGAATGTCGTGGTCTACGACCTCGACCCGGCGAACCTGCCCTCGGACCCGCTGGTGCTCGAGGGTGCGTTCCAGCGCGCCGCCTGGTTCGTGAAGACCGGCGAGATCGTCGTGAAGGACGGCGATATCATGAGCCACGGCAATAAGCGGACCCTCTGGGTCCATGCGAACGCGCCCGAGAACCCGCAGGTGACGCGCGACATCCACGACAAGTTCATCAAGGACTACACGGTCGGTCTCGACAACTACTCGGTACGCGACTACCTGGCCCCGAACCCGTACGTGATCGAGGTCGACATGGAGGCCTAGACATGGCAATGGTAAAATTGACTCCCATTGCACAGTCCGAACTCTGCCTCGACTGTTACGCCATCAGTCCGGACGCGATGGTCGGTCTCGGAGAGGCCGAGATCGCCGACCTAGCCGTCTGGGAGGGAAAGGTCATGGGCCGGCTTGGGGACTACTTCGCCGTCTCCGGCAGCGCCGGGCGGACCCCGGACGAGACGGAGATCGTCGTCGACGGTGACGCCTCTCGCATGAAGTACATCGGGTACAAGATGACCGGAGGCCAGGTCACGGTGAAGGGCAACGCCGATATGTACGTCGGCGGGTGGATGAAGGGCGGTACGATCCATATCAAGGGCAACGTCGACTCCTTCTGCGGAATCCAGATGGAGGGCGGAGAGATCCTCGTCGATGGACGCGCCCAGAACCACGTCGGCTGTTCGTATCGCGGCGACTGGCGCGGGATGCGCGGCGGTACGCTGCGGATCCACGGTGACGCGGGGAACGACATCGGGACCTTCATCAACGGCGGCACCATCATCATAGAGGGTAACGCATTCATCCATGTATCGACCCACGGCGAGGGCGGGACCGTCATCGTCAAGGGTGATGTCCAGGGGCGTGTCGGCGGCCAGATGGTCAAGGGCGATATCTACGTGCTCGGGGCGATCGAGCACATGCTCCCCGGCTTCAAGAAGATCGAGACAGTCGACATGGAGGTGGACGGAGCGAAGTACCGGCTCGACCACTACGTGGGCGACCTCGGGGAGCGACACCCGACGCGTCGCGGTGAGCCGGTCCTCGGCAACCTCTATGTCCGGGCGGCCGCGTAGGTCCGCTCGAGATGTCCGGGCGGCCCCATCGCCGCCCGGCCCGGAGAACGCCGCCGCGACGCCGGGCGTTGCCTTCATGCGGGCGACGGCCTACCCCGACCTTGCCACGACCGACCAGCTCCGGGGCCTCCCGCACCCCCCGCTCGAGCTGCCTGTTCCGCCTGAGGCCCGGTGCTATCCCCTCCCCGAACCCGGGTCCTTCGAAGTCGCCCAGGTCTCGGTCCGGGACGCACTGGAATGGTGGGAGCCGAGCGGCTTTCTGGGGCGAACGACCCTCGACCTCGTCGACCTCTCGTATCTTCTCTGGTACACGCAGGGGGTTCGAGAGCTCGTCGACGACCAGGTGACGCTCCGCCACGTCCCGTCCTGCGGCAACCGGCACCCGCTCGAGACCTACCTTGTCGTGAGCGGTGTCGGAGGGATCCCCGAGGGGCTCTACCGCTATATCCCGTCATCGCATACAATCGCGCTACTCCAGCCCGACACGTGCCTGGCGAGCCAGTTTGCAGCGGCCTGCATGAACGTGCCGGCCGTCCACCTGGCACCGGTCACCTTCGCCTGGACGGCGGTCCCGTATCGCGCGGTGTGGGCCCTCGGGAACCGGGGGTACCGGGGTGTATTGATCGATGCCGGTCATGTGTGCCAGGCCCTGGTCATGACTTCGGCCAGCTTGGCTTGCGAGGTCCGGCCGATCGATCTTTTCCACGACGAGTTCGCCAACCGGTTGCTCGGGTGCGACGGGGTGAATGAATACGCGGTGCTGATGGCGGCCGTCGGCAAGCGAGAGGGGCGGTTGTAACGTAACCTTTAAGTGCTCAATTAACCTGGTTTTGTTAACTTGTTCCTATATTTATGAAAACCACATATCCATTTACCGGGATGTTCTCTGCCTCCGGGCGAGCTCATACCCATCAGTCCCGGAGAGGGCTGATGACTCGGTAACTGTGCCCCTCGCCAGGGCATCGTCGAACCGGTGCGGTTGATGCGGGTCCGCACCGTTCCGACTTCTTCGATCTCCGTTTCTGAACAAGGATTTTTCATCGCCGCTCGTCGGGGGCGCGTGCCTGGACAACACAGGGCCCTCCGGAACCTCGAAGTTGGGCGAAGCGTGACGACACGAGCCGCAGGACGTGCGGGGCGTGGCCGTTCGTACGGAGGGCGGGGGTGACAATCCGACCGGCGCAGGTGCCCTGGAGGGGGAGGACTCCACTCGGGCTGCGCAGGTAAGTGTCGAGACTGAGAAAGTGCCGCCCCGGCCACATCGCCGGAGGTGCATCCGGAAAAAAGACCTATGGGAGCTCGCCCCGAGCTCCCGAGACTTGGCGATGGTGAGTTGTCTCGGAGGGGTGATCAGGCGCGTCACCGATTATGCCTTCGGAATTCGGCCGACCGGCCTCTCTCCTTACAGGTGGGATTACCGGTGACCCGGGTGGACGGTATTCGTTCCAGACGTCGTTCCGGGTCCGGGGGAAACCTGTTCTTTGATGTGCTACATTATCGATAAACAACGCCGAACCGTCTCCCGGGACGCTCCCGGCTGGTCAAACGGGGCCATACTCGCCAGTCGGCCCCCGGCCCGTACAGACTGTCGTGGCGCGTTTCGTCGAGGTATGATTCGATGCGGTCGCGAGTGGTTGCCCGCATCGGCCATCTCAAACACGCCTGTGTTTTTTGCATCGAAGGTAACCTGCGGGCCGCCGCGCCGTTCGCTATCATGCGGAAGCAGGGTCACTGCGGCATGCGGCGATATTCGTCTGGATTCGGCAGAGATATTGTCAAGGCGGGATCAGAACTCTTGGGGCTCGTAGTAACGCTGGTCCCCGCAGGCTGCGCAGACACCCGCGCGGAGGAGCGTTTTCGGAACCGCCTCGCCGCAGCAGTCGCACCGGCCCGCAGACCATTCTTGCTTCGGATCGAACCTGACCATGACGCGCTCGAACGCGAGGAATCGCCGGCCTCCGCCGAGGATCTCCTCGAAGAGCGGGCCTGTCATGGTCTTTCGGTCGAAGGCTCGGTCGTGCATGAACCAGGCCCGGAGCGTCGGGAACGCCTCGAGCCGCGCAGAGTCGACCGAGATGCGTACCCCCTCCGAGGTGGCGGCGGTCGAGGGCCTGTTCATCGCGATGGCGAACCGGCCGGCGTTGAGCACGCGCAGGCGGTTGTTTCCGATCGTGCAGTGGGCGATCACTTGAAGCGCGTCCGGCAGGCACTTCCTCGTCTCTGAGACCGCGAAGAGTTTTTCGCCGGGCGTTGCGTGGAGCCCCTCCATGGCCCAGTCGACCATGAAGACGCCCATGACGAGCCCGGGGGCGGAGTAGGTATGGAACTCGCTGCAACGCCCGATCATCCGCTGCATGTGCTCGGGAACTCCCAGCGCTGCGGCCTGCGCCAGCACCTTGCCGGTCGTCATCCCCCCATCGATAGTCATGTATTGTACTGTGCGACCTCTCTTTTAACAATTTCGTTTGTTAACTTAAACTCGTAAACCCCCTGGAGAATATGGAATCCGCGCGCCCCCCCAAAAACGAGGAAAAATCGGTGAATATCAGTGGAGGCCGTAAAATAGATTAAACATTTTTATTAAACAGCAGCCGTTGTATTTATCTCACAATTAACGAAACACTCTATCGTCCGACATTCAGGGCCCCAGGTGACGGCCCGAGGTTAGTGACCATTGAGTAGATGCTGTATGACCGAATCACTGAAGTACGTCCCCACCACCTGCCCGTACTGCGGCGTTGGCTGCGGACTGAACCTGGTCGTCAAGGACGACACGACGCTCGTCGGGGTCGAGCCCTACAAGCGGACCCCCGTCAACGAGGGGAAGCTCTGCCCGAAGGGCATGACCTGCTGGGAGACCGTCCAGAAGCCCGAGAGGCTCACGACCCCGCTGATCAAGAAGGACGGGAAGTTCGTCGAGGCGAGCTGGGATGAAGCGCTCGATCTGATCGCCTCGAAGTTCCAGGAGACCTACGAGAAGTATGGCCCGAAGTCGCTCGGGTTCCAGGTCTCGTGCCGGACCGTGAACGAGGACTGCTACGCGATGCAGAAGTTCGCCCGCGTCGCGTTCAAGACGAACAACGTCGACAACTGCGCCCGGATCTGCCACGGTCCGTCCGTCGCGGGCCTCTCGCTCTCGTTCGGCTCGGGCGCCGCGACCAACCCGTTCGAGGACGTCCTGAAATCGGACCTGATCATGCTCATCGGGTCGAACGCGGTCGAGGCCCACCCGCTCGCGGGGAGGCGCATCGCCCAGGCGAAGCTGAAGGGGATCCCGATCCTCGTCTTTGACCCGCGGTACTCCGCGACGGCACGCCTCGCCGACGACTGGCTGCGGTACAACCCCTCGACGCACATCGCCCTGCTCAACTCGATGATGTACTGGATCATCAAGGAGGACAAGCACGACAAGGAGTTCATCGAGAAGCGAACCAAGGGCTTCGACGAGCTCAAGGCCATGGTCGAGAAGTACGCCGACGTCGAGGAGATCACCGGCGTGCCCCCCGAGCGCGTCCGCGAGATGGCACTCAAGTACGCCGAGGCCAAGAACGCGGTGATCATCTACTGTCTCGGGATCACCGAGCTGACCACCGGCACGGACAACGTCCGCTCGTGTGCCAACCTATCGATGCTCTGCGGCAACATCGGGCGCGAGGGTGTCGGGGTCAACCCGCTCCGCGGCCAG
>DUGU01000326.1 GCA_013331215.1 Methanoregulaceae archaeon | reverse complement strand
GGCCGTCGGGCTCGGGCAAGTCCACGCACCTCCATCTCCTCGGCCTCCTCGACCGGCCGACGAACGGAACCCTCCGTATCGCCGGGATCGACGTCCTCGACCTCTCGGACCGCGAGCAGACCCGTTTCCGCCTCGACCGGCTCGGGTACGTCTTCCAGGACTACGCGCTCGTCAGCGAGCTGCTCGCCGAGGAGAACGTGTCGCTCCCCTGCCGGATGCGGGGGGCGTCCGAGCGCGAGTGCGGGGAGGTAGGCCGCGAGCTTCTCGGACGGGTCGGGCTCGGCGGCCGGGCTCGCCACCGACAGGCGGAGCTCTCGGGGGGCGAGCAGCAGCGAGTCGCGATCGCCCGGGCGCTCGCGAACAGCCCCGAGATCATCCTCGCGGACGAGCCCTGCGCGAACCTCGACTCGGAGAACTCGCGGATCGTCCTCGACCTCTTTCGGCGGCTGAACGAGGAGCGGGGCCAGACGATCGTGATGGTCACGCACGAGGACTGGCACCGCGGGTACTGCAGCCGGATCGTCTCCATGCGGGACGGGCAGATCGTCGGTGAGGAGCGGAACCGTGCCGGGAGTTCGGGCCCCGGCACCTCCGGTTGCTGATCTGTTCGATACGCTTATACGACGCCGTGCCGAATATTCAAGGCCTCTTCTGCCGAGGTAGTCTAGTCCGGGAAGNNAGTTCAAATCTCCCCCTCGGCGTCCAGCTTGATAGTTCAAATCCTCATGGGTTCAACAAACGAGTATGAACCCAGAGGCCCCGTTCTATCCGCACAAAGTGCGAGCCAACCCTGATCGCGCGTTCAGGAAAGCCCTTTTCGAAGGCCGGCTGACCGAGGACGATCAGCGGCTCATCGCGGATTACGTCTCCGAATACCAGGCGCTCCGCCACGTCAACACGCACCGCGTCATCAAGACCACGTACGACCTGATCTCGTGGCGACGGTTCATCCCCCGGCCGTTCCGAGAAATGACCGCAGGAGACCTGTACGCCGGCCTGAACGCGATGCAGACCGGCACGAGCGCCCGCGGCACGCCCTACAAGCAGAATACCAAGCACGACTACATCAAGGCCCTCAAATCCTTCGTGCTCTGGCTCATCGAGAACGGCTACTCTCTGATCAAGCGAGAGAAGGTCAGGGCGATCCAGATCCCGCACGTCGACCACGCCACAACCGCGCCCGACGGTCTGCTGACCGCCGAGGAGATCACCCGGATCCTCGACAACTGCCGGTCCGCGCGCGACAGGGCGATCGTCGCGGTCCTGTACGAGATCGGCGGGCGGATCGGGGAGATCGCCCGGCTCCGGTGGCGCGACGTCGTCTTCGACGAGTACGGCATCCGGGTCCACATCCGCGACACCAAGAAGAACCGGATCCGGTACGCCCGCTGCACCTGGGCGCGCGAGATGCTGGCCGCGTGGAAGAACGTCTACCCGCTCGAGGTCGTCCCGGACGGCTGGGTCTTTGTCTCGACCCGGAAGCAGGTGGCGATGAACTACGCCCAGATCCGGCAGCGGATCAAAGTGGCCGCGGAGCGCGCCGGCATCACGAAGCGCATCCACATGCACCTGTTCCGGAAGTCGCGGATCACCCACATGATCCAGCAGAACTTCCAGGAGTCGATCATCAAGCAGATGATGTGGGGCAACCTGAACACGCAGGAGTTCCGGACCTACGCCGTGCTCTGCGAGGCCGATATCGACGCGGAGATCCTCGACAAGGCCGGGATCAAGCAGAAGGCGGATCGCGTTGACCCGCTCGCGCCGCGGCGGTGCCCGCATTGCCACACCGTCGGCGGACCGGGATCGCGGTTCTGCTCCATCTGCGGGCAGGCGCTCACAGCCGAGGCCGCGGCCGACATCGCGGACGCGAAGCGGACGCTCTGGGCAGACCCGGACATGCTGATCGAGCTGGCGGCGGAGATCCGGGAGCGGAACGCGCGGGAGGCGGAGGCGGCGGTGGCCGCTTCAACGGTTGCCACTCCGCAAGCGGCCTCGGCGCCGGCCGCGTGATCATACGGACTTCCGAATTCGGATTGTAGGCATCACTCAGCAGGCATATAAGAAACGTCTCAGCATTGAAGAGAGTAATGGATTCTTCAGGCTCTCCTTCTTTTTCGGGTACATGGGAAAATGATCTCCTTAGACATCTCATTCTCGAGCATATTCAGAAAACAGGAAGGAACGCTGAGATAGGACCTAGAGAAATATCCGATGTAATTGATAGAGTCGCTCCTAAATGCGCAAAAAGCCTCTTTGAAACCCTAAAAAAAGATACCCCGGAGATGATCGCTTACGAGAATAGTCGTCGGACTGTATTTGCAGCAGATAATTACTCTCATTGGAAGGAACCATTCGATAAACTCGAAATGATGCTGAAAATTTCTTGTGAGGTCGTCAAGGAATTCATAAAAGATGCGGGGCCCTTTTTCAACAACGAGGAAAGATTGCTCTTTAAAGCAATCTCCGCTTTACATGGAAACGGTTGTCTTGTAGCCCAAGAAATTTTCGCCCTAATGCGAGCAGGTTATGCCT
>DUGU01000330.1 GCA_013331215.1 Methanoregulaceae archaeon | reverse complement strand
TGCCCGATTGTTAAGAGCTATCCTCAGAAGAAACAGTAGCAGTGCTCGCGGAGCCCGGCGAACGCCTCAGCGTCGAACGGCCGGATCGACTTCGCCGACGTCGCCGGGCTCGTCACCCACCTCTGATCCCTCCTTCTTCCTCCGGCCCCACCGACCCCGGCATGATTCCGTGCCACCGTGGCGGCGGACGGAGGACTCGCCCTGCTCGACGTATCGGGTCGGATGCGAGGGTATCCGTTCGCTCCACTCTACGCATATCTCCGATGTAATATTTCGAAATGCTTATCGGATCAGCACCATATCTATGATAATCGCGCGTGGAGTGACAGACTCTCTGTGACGGCCCCCCGGCCCAAGCGCCATGCCAATCCTCTGTGCGGGAGAGCAGACGCACCCGTCGCTCTGGAGCGAGACGGCGAGAGGATACCATGTATCACATTCCACATGCACAGAGACACCACTGCATCACGGCGCCGGCAGCAGTCCTGCTGCTGGCGCTCTGCTTGCTCGTCGCCGGCGTGTCGGCCGCGAACGGCCCCGTGGACGCGTCCGCGCTCGCGGACGCAAACGTGACGATCGAGCCGACGCCCCTCCCGGCACATGCGGCATCCGCACTCGCCCCCTTTCCGGGTCCTCATCCCGTTCCGGGGACGGTCGAACCCCAGGACTTTGACCTCGGCGGCGAGGGGGTGGCCTACCACGACACTGAGCCCGCGAACCTCGGCGGCACGTACCGGCCGACCGAGGGCGTCGACATCGAGACCGTCGAGGGCTTCACGGACGTCGGCTGGATCCGCAGCGGCGAGTGGCTCACCTACACCGTGACCGCGACCACGCCGCAGACGGTCGTCCTCTGGCTCCGGTTTGCGAACCCGGACGCAACATCGAAGCGGGTCACCATCTTGACGAACGGCACGGTCGCCGGGACGGTCGACCTCCGCTCGACCGGGTCGTTCGAGATGTATGGAGACAGCAGTTCGACACCCTTCTCGCTCCCCGCGGGGGAGACCGCGGTCCGGCTCTCGTTCGACGGCGTCGAGCGGGTCAACCTCGACCTCCTCACCTTCGCCCCGCCGCCGACGCCGGAACCGACTCCCATGCCGGAGCCGGAGCCCGAGCTCCGTATATCCACGCGCGGCATCCACACCCTCGACGGCGACCTCTCGGCAACTTCGTCGATCGGCGTGCTGATCACGGGCTCGGACGTCGTCCTCGACGGCATGGGCCACTGCATCGAGGGCACTGACGCGGACTTCTCGAGGGGCGTCATCGTGGGCGGGATCTCGCCCGACCCCCTCGTCGTGAACGTCACCGTCCGGAACCTCACCGTGCGCCACTGGGAGACCGGCATCGAGGTCATGCGGGCGAACGGCACCGTGATCGAGGGCGTCGTCGCCGAGCAGAACGGCGCGGGGCTCCGTCACGGCGGGGATGAATTCTTTCCCTCGGTGAACGGGGTCGTTCGCGATTCGGTCTTCCGGAACAACACGGCGGCCGGGATCGATCTCAGTTACCCGTTCGGCGGGATCACGGTCGAGCGGTGCGAGGTCACCGGGAACCGCGAGGGGATGAGCGCCGCATGCTGGAGGGGGCAGTACGACTCCTTCCACGGCTCGCCGAGCCTCGTCGCCGACTGCGACATCTCCGGGAACCAGGGGTACGGCCTCCACATAGGGGAGGGCTGGTACCCGTCCCGGCGGGGCGTGGTCTCGGCCGTCCGGAACTGCACGATCCGCGACAACGGGGGCGACGGCGTGGTGGTCAGCCGCAGCACCACCACGATCGTCGGCAACCGGATCGAGGAGAACGGCGGCTACGGCGTGAACGCGGGCGAGAGCGGCGGGAGCGAGATCACGTCCAACTGGATCGCCGGCAACCGCATCGGCGTCTCGGCCGGCGGCGACTGGCCGTCCCGCGTCCGGAACAACCTGCTCAACAACACCGACAACGGGATCTTCGCGGGCCCCCTCGACAGCGGCTACCTGAACTTCACGAGGATGGACGGCCCGAACATCGTGGGCGGGCCGTACCTCGGCGGCAACTACTGGGCCTTCCCGAACGGGACCGGGTTCTCCCAGACGCACCCCGACACCGACGGCGACGGGTTCTGCGATACGCCGTTCGTGACCGCCAGCGGCGCCATCGACTACCTGCCCCTCGCGATGCCGGCTGGCGCGCCGGTGCCGGGCGGTACCGGCCGGCCGACGTCGACCGCCGGCAACGGGCTGTACGACGACGTCAACGGCAACGGCCGGGCGGACTTTGCGGACGTCGTACTGTACTTCAACCAGATGAGCTGGATCGCCGCCAACGAGCCGATGCCGGCATTCGACTATAACGGGAACGCTCGGATCGACTTCGCCGACGTCGTCTGGCTCTTCAACCACCTCTGACCCCTTTTTCTCTGCCGGTCACGCCTTCGCGATGAGTGATCGGAGCCCGGCCACGACCTCAGCCGAATCGATCTCCGCGCCACAGAGCCGCGAGATGCGGCGGACCAGGGCCTCCCAGTCGTCCACCAGGTCACCTTCCCGATCGTTCTCGGGCAGCATCCGCCGGTACCGATCCGATGGGCTGTCGCCGATAACCTGCAGGAGTGCATCGGCGATCCCGTCCTGCCTGATCTTCGCCGCCTCGCGTTCGGCCCGCATTGCCCGGGCGACCGTTCGGGCATGCTCGATGTCCGTATCCCGCGCAGCGTCGATCTGGCGCTGTTGGGCGATACTGTCTTTGGCCGCCTCGATGAGCTGAAGCCGCTGGTTCAGGATATCGGCGGCGGAACCGTCGCCGTACACCAGTTCGATCTGTTGGCGGACGAACGCGGAGAGATTGAACCGATCCATCCGGATCAGCTGCAGCACCTCGGCCGG
>DUGU01000222.1 GCA_013331215.1 Methanoregulaceae archaeon | reverse complement strand
ATCATCACATCGATACCGACGACGAACGCGGTCACCTTCCCGCCGTCCCTGATCCTCTACCCGACCGCGTCGCCGCAGAGTTACATGGTCACGGTCGAGGGGAGCGTGGGGCCGGGCACCCCGGGTGCAACCATCAGCCGGGTCAACTGGAACTGGGGCGACGGCGTGATCGAGGACCACCCGGTCCCGAACACGCACACCTACGCCGGGATCGGTTCGTACACGATCACCGTTACCGCGTTCCAGAGCGACGGGCAGTCCACGACCAAGTCCATGACGATCTTCGTGAGCGGCCCGACCGAGGCGACGACCGCACCCACCACGACCCCTCCGGTAACGACCCAGCCGTCGCTCACGGTTGGGCCGACCCCGGTGGCGACGATGGGCCCGCCGGTCCTCACCCTCAACCCGCCGCTCGTCAATAACCAGACCGTCACTATCGGGGGGATGATCCAGCCCGGGGGCCCGAACGCGGTGATCGACCTGGTCATCTGGGACTGGGGCGACGGGATCCGCGACACGCAGAATACGCTGCCCGCGACTCACAACTACCGTGCGGCCGGCGAGTACACGATCGGGGTCGAGGTGATCCAGAGCGAGCTCGGGGCGCCCGAAAAGCGCCTGACGGCCACGGCCTCGTTCCCGGTCAGCATCACGCAGATCCCGGGGACCTATACCAGCGGCACGCCGAATCAGAACGGTACCGGTTTCCTGGGCGGCCTCAAGATCCCCGAGGTCCGGCTCTTCGGGCTCAACATCTTCCCCCTGCTCCTGCTCCTGCTCGTGGGGGTGCTGATCGGCGGCTTCCTCCTCTTCAAGAGTCGCGAGAGCCTTCCCCCCGATAANNGAGCAGGCGGCTGCCGCCTACCAGGAGGCGCGCGAGCAGCGGGATCTGCCGGCCGCGAAGAGGTACGCCCTCGACGCCGCACGGCTCCTGGTCATCCAGGCCGAGGCCGTGCCGAAGTACGGCAACGCCTACCTCGAGAAGGCCGAGATCTGGAAGGAGATCGCTCGGACGATCGACGACCAGCCTGCGGGCCCGCTTCCCGAGCCGCCCGGCATGCCGACGCCGGGACCGATCGGCGCCATTGGTCTGGCGGCCGCGAACGGCGGCGTGCCGGCGGGAGAGGTCGCGGACACCGGCGGGGACCTGCTCGCCGGGACCGACATCGAGCCGGGGGTCTTCGATGCGGTCCTCCGGATCGCGCTCGAGATCGCCCGCGAGGGGCGCGAGGGCAAGCCGGTCGGGACCGCGTTCCTGGTCGGCGACGTGGACGGCGTGCTCGCATACTCGACCCAGTTCATCCTGAACCCGTTCAAAGGCCACACGGCCGAGGAGCGGCGGATCACGAACGAGGAACTGGCCGAGAACATCAAGGAGTTCGCCATGCTCGACGGCGCCTTCGTGATCAGCGGCGACGGCGTGGTCGAGGCCGCCGGGCGCTACATCACGGTCGACACGAGCGCGGTCCAGATCCCCGCCGGCCTCGGGTCGCGCCACGCCTCGGTCGCGGGCATCACGCTCGTGACGGGGACGATCGGGATCGTGGTCTCGCAGTCGGGCGGCCTGATCAAGATCTTCAGGCACGGCGAGATCGTCCGGACGGTCTCTCCCTGGTAACCCGGACGACTGTGCGAGTCACGGCCCGCGCAATCTCTTTTCGTCCATTCTCGATGACCGGACGAGCTGTCGCCGGCAACGATGGCAGCGGTCCGGGTCAGAGCGTTCCCGTCACGGACGCTGAAGCCTCTGCCCACGACCCGTCGATGTCCTCGGCATCTCCGAACTGCAGGGTCGAGGACGGCAGAAATTCGCAGGATTGCGAAAAATTAGTAGGGAAACGAACATATAAGTGGATTACGCCCCAGCTGTACTGGAGTGACGATGACGGAGAGTGAAGGGGCGGCTCGGACCCCGACCGAGGTCGGTTTCTTCAGGACGCCACTGGGGCTCCGGGTCGTGGACAGCCCCACGAGGGGCCGTATCCTCGGGCTGCTCGGCAACGGGGAGCTCGCGTTCGAGGAGATCGTTGAACGGACCGGACGCGCAAAGTCGACGGTCTCGGTCCACCTGCGCGAGCTCGTGGCCGACGGGGTGCTCGGCTCACGGAACGATCCCGACGACGGACGGCGCAAGTACTTCCACATCGAGGCCGAGTATCTCGGGCGGCTCTNNCCGCCGATCCGGATCCGGCCGCATTCTACCGGGCCATGCTGCGATCCATCCGGGTCGCGCTGCTCGGAGGCGGCATCAATATCGACCCGCTCCTCAACGCAGCCGGGAGGGGGCTCGGGCGCGGTCTGGCCCTGACCTTCGCCGATCTCGCCACCGGGGAGCTGCTCGAAGCCCTCACCGGGTTCTGGCTCCGGCACTCGCTCGGCCGCCTCGAGGTCGCCGCCACGGCCCCGCTCGAGCTCGTCGTGTACGATTGCTTCGAGTGCATGGACCTGCCGTACCTCGGCCGGCCCGCCTGCGCCTTCGAGCGGGGACTGCTGACGGCGGTCTTCGATGCCCATTACGGCGGGGCNNACTTTGATCGAGGAGACCGCCTGCTACGCGATGGGCAGCGGCCACTGCCGGTTCGTGATTGAGCCGGCCGACGCGGCCTGAGAGAGAAGAGGAAAGGGGGCCGTCAGCGCTCTTTGGCCCCGGTCTTGGAGGAGGTCTCGGTCTCCTCCTTCCCGCCCGTCTTCCTGGGCTCGGGGTTCGAAATCTCCCCTCCCACGTAGGTGTGCAGGGGAGTCTCGCGCTCTCTGTCGTCCGTCCTGCGGCTGGTTGTCACTTTCTCGTCGTCCATCGACTTCACCAGCACCAGGAGGGCCACAAAGGGATATAAATCTGTGCCCCTCAGACGGTCGGAGCATCGCCCAGGATGAACG
>DUGU01000213.1:210-12207 GCA_013331215.1 Methanoregulaceae archaeon | reverse complement strand
CGGCGGATCTCCTGCGGCTCGCTCCCGACTGCGACGCGTTCCTGATCGGCTCGGCGCTGATGTGGGCCCCGAGCCCCCGCACGGCGCTGGAGGCGCTCCGGGCATTATGACGGGCGACGGACGATTCGGACGCTTCGGCGGCCGGTACATGCCCGAGACCCTGATGGAGGCCGTGCTCGAGCTCGAGGCGGCCTACGACCGGTTCCGGGCCGACCCCACTTTCACGGCCGAGCTCGGCCGCCTGCTGTCCGAGTACGCGGGCCGCCCGACTCCGCTGACCTTCGCGCCCCGGCTCACGGCCGACCTCGGGTGCCGGGTCTACCTCAAGCGCGAGGACCTGCTCCACGGCGGCGCCCACAAGTTGAACAACACGCTCGGGCAGGCCCTGCTCGCGAAGTCCATGGGCCGGACCCGGCTGATCGCCGAGACCGGGGCGGGCCAGCACGGGGTCGCGACCGCGATTGTCGGCGCCGCGCTCGGCCTGCCGGTCGAGGTCTACATGGGCGGCCTCGACGTCGAGCGTCAGCGCCTGAACGTCTTCCGGATGGAGCTCCTCGGCGCGACCGTTCACACTGTGGAGACGGGGACACGGACCCTCAAGGACGCGATCAACGAGGCCCTCCGCGACTGGGCCGCGTCGTTCGAAACGACCCACTACCTGCTCGGCACCGCCGCCGGGCCCCATCCGTACCCGACGATGGTCCGGGACTTCCAGGCCGTGATCGGGGCCGAGACCCGGCGCCAGTGCAGGGTCGCCGAAGGTCGGCTCCCCGACCTCCTGATCGCCTGCGTCGGCGGCGGGTCGAACGCGATCGGGATGTTCGCGCCGTTTGCCGCCGAGCCTTCCGTCCGGATGGTCGGGGTGGAGGCGGGCGGTGAGGGGATCGAGACCGGGAGGCACGGCGCCACCCTCTCGGCCGGTGCCCCCGGCGTGCTCCACGGCACCCTCTCCTACCTGCTGCAGGATGCGGCCGGACAGGTGGCCGGCACCCACTCTATCGCGGCCGGGCTCGACTACCCCGGCGTCGGCCCCGAACACGCCCACTACCACGAGACCGGGCGTGTCGAGTACACGGCCGTGACCGACGACGAGGCGGTCGAGGCCCTCGGGTATCTCTCGCGCGCGGAGGGGATCATCCCGGCACTCGAGTCGGCGCACGCGGTCGCCGAGGCCCGCCGGCGTTCCGGAACGATGGCCCGGGACGAGATCATGGTGATCTCGATCTCGGGCCGGGGCGACAAGGACATGCACGCCCTCGCGCGTCGGCGGGGAGTGGTCGTGTGAGCCGACTCGCATGCGCCTTCTCCGATCCGCGCCGTCCCGCCCTCGTCGCGTTCACGGTCGCCGGAGACCCCGATCCCGCGACCTCGGCGCGGATCGCAGCGACCCTCCTCGCCTCGGGCGCCGACGTCCTCGAGCTCGGCATGCCGTACTCGGACCCGACCGGAGACGGGAGCGTGATCGAGCGGGCCGATGCACGGGCCCTTGCCGCCGGCATGACCCCGGCGAAGCTCTTCGCCCTCGTCCGGACGCTCCGGGACGGCGGGGCCGACGCGCCGATCGTGCTGCTCTGCTACTTCAACGTGCTTTACCGGTACGGGGTCGACCGGTTCTGTCGCGAGGCGGCCGCCGCCGGCGTCGACGGACTTCTCTGCGTCGACCTCCCGGTCGAGCAGTCGGACGAACTCCTCCCCGCCTGCCGCGTCGCCGGGCTCGACCGGGTCCTGATGGCGTCGCCGTCGACCGGCGACCCCCGGCTCGCACGGATCGGGCGGGAGGCGGAGGGGTTCGTCTACGCGGTCTCGACCCGCGGGGTGACGGGAGTCCGCGACGGTACTCCCGTAGCGGTGGGGCCGTTCGTCGAACGGCTGAGGGGGGTTACGGACCTGCCGATCGCGGTCGGCTTCGGGATCGCGACCCCCGACCAGGCATGCGCCGTCGTCGCGGCCGGCGCGGACGGGGCGATCGTCGGTTCCGCGATCGTCTCCCTGGTCGAGGTGCACCGGAGCGACGAGCCGGCGCTGCATCGTGCGCTCGGCGCGTACGTCCTCTCCCTCCGCGCCGCCCTCGACCGGTCGCCCGGTTGACGGGTGGACACGGGACAACGATACGGCCGGCTCCCGGCGGTCACTCGCCGGACCGCCCCGGCCCCTCCATCCCGCCGGCGGAGGCGAGAGCGGCGGGGTCGATCCGGCGGCAGAGCAGGAGGCGATCCTCGCCCGGCCCGAAGTACTCGGGAAGCACGGCCTCCTCGAGAAAGCCGAACCCGGCATAGAGCGAACGGGCCGGCCGGTTCTCCGGCGCGACCGTGAGCCGGACCGTACGTACACCCTCGGCGCTGAGCCGCTCGAGCACGGCACGGAGGAGCGACGTCGCGCACCCCTGCCGGTGCCTATCCTCGCGGACCTTCAGCCGGAGGATCCAGCCGGCGGCGGGGTCGGACGAGGCCGCGCCGATCGTGAAACCGACGGCCGTGCCGTCCTCGTCCGCGACGAGGAGGGTCGCGGGCCAGAGGGCTGCGGCCTGACGGATGGTGACGGCCGAGGCGTAGCCCTCGACGTCGCGGACCCGCTCGAGCGCCCAGACTGCGGGAAAGTCTGCGTCGCGGAACGGCCGCACGGTCCATGCCATGCAGAGACAGATCGCCGGGCGAGGCAAAGGAGCTGCCGAACCCCTTATCCGATCGGAGCGCTATCCACGGACATGGACGATCATGAGACGGGGCTCGTGGGGCGAGTGGCCACGGGCTTCACCCTCGAGGACCAGCGGCGCGCACCCGTGACCTTTTCGCCGGGCGACGGGCAGCGCTGGTTTCTCTCCTTTCACCCCCTCGCCTGGACCGGGGCCTGCGCCGCGCAGATGCGGGCGCTCGAGGCGCACCGGTCCGAGTTCGTCGAACTCGACTGCGTCGCGGTCGGAATCAGCATCGACTCCTGGATCTCGAAGCGGGCCTGGGCGGGCGAGATCGGGGTCGCCGCGACTCCGCTCCTCGCCGATTTCTGGCCGCACGGCGCCGTGGCCCGCGCGTACGGCCTCTTTCGGGAGAAGAACGGCTTCTCCGAACGGGCGAACGTCGTGGTCGACCGCGACGGCCGGATCGTCTTCGCCCGGGTCTACCCGGTCCACGAGGTCCCGCCGCTCGACGAGACGCTCGAGTTCCTCCGGCGGACGGCGTAACCCTTATGCCCCGGTCCGTCCCCTGCATCGGTCGAGAAGGAGAGATGAATCGCGAGGGAGAGATCGAGGCGCTGACCGGGCTCGCGGCGGATGCCGGCGCTATTGCCGTGCCGATCGCACCGGGGGACGTCGTTGTCGCCGAGTGGGTCAGGTTCAAGTGCCGGTACGGCTGCAAGGGCTACGCCAAGCACCTCTCGTGCCCGCCGTACGCGCCCGCACCGGCCGAGACGCGGGCCATGCTCGCCGAGTACGAGGCCGCGCTGCTCGTCCGGTTCGACGGCGTGCCCGGCCACGGCCGATTCGGACCCGACGAGATCCCCGAGGACTTCCACATGTTCTACCGCGACCTGATCCTCTGGGTGAACACGACCGTCCACCGGCTCGAGAAGACCGCGTTCTACGACGGGTTTTACAAGGCCTTCGCTTTCGGGGGGTACCCGTGTGCGTTCTGCGAGGAGTGCGTGGCCGAGGAGCAGCCCGGCTCCGTGGACGAGTCGTACCGCCGGTTCTGCAGGTCGCAGGACCGCGTCCGGCCCTCGATGGAGGCCGCGGGCATGGACGTCTTCGCAACCGCCCGGAAGGTCGGCTGGGACCTGCGGACGATTCCGTCGCGAAACCTCGAGTACGGGAAGATCGTCTCGCCCGACGTGGTCTCGATCGGGCTCGTCCTGCTCGAGTAGTCTACTCGCCCTCGTCGAACGCCTCGAGTGCGACCGCGATCGAGATCATCAGTGCCGGATCCCCCCCCGGGCTCGACCTCGATCCCGTACGTGTCCCGGAGCTGAAACCATTCCCTGGAGATCCGCGCGACAGTCTCGCGACCCCTCCGGACCACGTACTCATGCCCGATGATGTTCCCTCCACCTCGAGGTCGCCCTCGGTGAATTCGACATGGAACCTCGGCCGGAGGTGCGGGAGGAGCGGTCGCCGCACGGTCGCCGGCGGCTCGTCGGGCCGTTCGATCACCACCGTGTCCCGAAGCGAGATCAGCGGCTGGCGGATGGTCGCGAGCTGATGCCCGTCGATGTCCTCGAGCACGAAGGTCTTCCGGAGCGTGAGCATCTTCCCGTCGACACGGAATGCCGGGCGACCCGATTCGTCCTCGACCGTGAAGTCCTCGCCGAGGTCGAAGAGCCGCTCGCGCATCCGATACCGGCGCGGCACGGTCGCCGTATCGCCACTACGCATACCTGAACCGGATGCTGGAGCACACGAAAAAGGAACCCGTGGTCTCCGTGTCCGCGAACGATCCACCAGAACCGGGTTCTCCTCCTTTTCTGAGGGAGGCCGTCGGTCCATGAGGAGCCCCGGGCCGCATCCGGCCGCAGGGCGTGTCAGACCGTCTGTCCCCACGCTATCCCTTTCGGACCGGCCTGGCAGGAGGCTCGGTGGGGGTATCACTCTGATTACCGATGGGTGGCTTTCTGATTTTATAAAATTCGAAAAAGTATAATGGGAGAGATGGGAGAGTACTCTCTGATAGCTTATGCGATAATTACAGGTGGTGATGGCGTGGCGTTTGACGATAAAGATCTCTCGAAAATGTCCCGGGTTCCGCCTGGGAGGGGGGATCGACCCGGGGAAGGACTCCGACCCGAGTTTTTCGGGTGGGGACTGGCAGGGAGAAGGCAGATCAGAGGCAGGATGAGGGCGTCCGGTAGGGGAGGAGCGCATGCCTGATCCGACTCTGCAGTCACCGGGCTCTGGAAACACCGAGCCGTCCTGGTACGCGATGAGCGTGGAGGAGGTCGCGGAGCGACTGGGAGTCTCTCCAGACCGGGGGCTCAGCTCGTTCGAGACCGCGGCACGCATCGCACGGTACGGCCGTAACGTGCTCGAGGAGGAGAAGCAGAAGCCCGCCTGGCTCAGGTTCCTGGAACAGTACACGTCCTCCATGCAGATCGTCCTGATCGTCGCGGCGATTGTGAGCCTTTTTATCGCCGAGTACCGCACGTTCCTGCTTCTCGTCCTGCTGACGATCTTCAGCGCCACCATCGGCTACAAGCAGGAGGCGAAGGCAGGGGCCAGTGTTGCCGCGCTGAACAGGATGATGAAGATCGTCGCAAAGGTGCGGCGGGACGGCCGGATCTCCCGGATAGAGGCCGATGGGATCGTCCCCGGCGACATCGTGATCGTCGATGCCGGCGACCGGGTCCCCGCCGACGGCCGGGTGATCGCCGCCGCAAACCTGCAGATCGACGAGGCGGCCCTCACCGGTGAGAGCACGGCCGTCGAGAAGACCGGCGAGGTGATCGCCACACCGAACCCGCCCCTCGGCGACTGCCTGAACATGGCCTTCATGGACACGAACGTCACCCGGGGCCACGGCGAGATCCTGGTCACCGAGACGGGCATGCGTTCGGCGGTAGGCCACATCGCCACCATGCTCAGGGAGCAGAAGGAGGAGAAGACCCCGCTCGCCCGGCAGGTCGACAGGGTCACCCTCTTCATCATCGGGATGGCGGTGCTGGCCTTCCTCAGCATCGTCGTGATCGGCCTTTTCGAGGGCGAGGACTTCACCACGCTGTTCACCATCGGCGTCTCGCTCGCGATAGGGTCCATCCCCGACGGCCTACCCGCCGTCGTTATCACCATCCTCGCGGTGGGGACCGTCGCGATGGCCGCGAAGGGCGCCATCATCAAGAGTCTCCCGGCGGTCGAGACTCTGGGGTCCACCTCGGCCATCAACTCGGACAAGACAGGAACCCTGACCATCAACCAGATGACCGTCCGCGTGGTCTCGACGGTTCGGCACCGCTATGTCGTCTCCGGCGAAGGCTACAGCTTCGAGGGACGGATAGAGTGGACCGAGGGGGAGGCGGAAGAGAACCTGGACCACGTCCTCTTTCCCTGCGCGCTCTGTATCGACACCGAGATCAGGGACGGCGAGGTGATCGGGGATCCGACAGAGGGGGCACTCTGGGTCCTCGCGGAGAAGGGCGGCATACACGTGGAGGAGTTCCGCCGGAACACCCCGAGGATCGCGAGTATCCCCTTCGACTCGGAGTACAAGTTCATGGCGACCTTCCACGCGATGGAGGGCGCGGACGGAAAGCCGGTGATCCGGGCATATGTCAGGGGCGCCCCTGACGTGATCCTGGCCTGGACCACGCACGGCCTGATGCCCGACGGATCGGCGAAGCTGCTCGGCGCGGAGGATCGCCGGAAGATACTGGGGGGGGTACGAGCGTATCGCCGGACAGGGACTGCGCATCCTCGCATTTGCAGAGGCGGAGTTCGACGCTTCCACGTTCGACCCGGGAGCCGACCTGATGGCCCTGATGAAGGACCTCGTTCTGACCGCATTCGTCGGCCAGGTCGATCCCCCCCGGCCGGAGGTGAAGGACGCGATCGAGACGGCAAAGCGTGCGGGCATCCGGGTCAGGATGATCACCGGCGACCACGCGGTCACGGCAGGCGCAATCGCCCGCGAGCTCGGCATCGAGGGACGGGCCATCACCGGAGCGGAGTTCGCCGCGATGAGCGACGAGGAGGCCGTGCAACAGATCGGCGAGATCGGGGTGATCGCCCGTGTCGCGCCCGAGCACAAGGTCAAGCTGGTGAACGTCCTGAAGCGGCAGGGCAATATCGTGGCCATGACCGGGGACGGCGTGAACGACGCACCCGCCCTCAAGGCTGCGGATATCGGCATCGCCATGGGCATCGCCGGCACGGATGTCGCCAAGGGTGCGGCCAAGATGATCCTCACGGACGACAACTTCGCGACGATCGTGGCGGCTATCGGGGAAGGGCGGAAGGTCTACGACAACCTTCAGAAGTTTTTACGGATCCAGATCGTCAATCTCTTCATGTTCATCCTGGCCTTCCTGGGATCCTCGGTCTTCGCGATCGCCGGCACGGCGCTCTTCAGCCCCCAGCAGGTGCTCTGGATACACATGCTGATCGTCGTCCCCATCGGCGCGATGCTCGGCCTGGACATCGCCTCCCCCGGGATCATGACTCGCAAGCCTCGCCCGTACGACGAGTCGATCGTCTCCGCCGGGATGTACGTCCAGCTCTTCGTCGCCGGGGCGTTCATGGCCGCTTCGGCGCTCGTCCTCTTTCAGATCGGGAAGGTCGCCTACGGCTCGTTCGCAGTCGGTCAGACCATGGCGCTCGTCTCGCTCTCGCTGATGAACATCTTCCTCGCGCTGAACGTCCGGTTCCCCCAGGACACTGTGTTCCAGGCCTCGACGTTCTCCAACGCCCGGCTCGTCTACGCGTACCTCTGGGTCGTGTTCGGCTCGATCCTGATGACCGAGACGGGCCTCTTCCAGGCGATCTTCGGCACCGTCCCGCTGACCCCGTACCAGTGGCTGCTCTGTGTCGTCCCCGGCGTGGCCCTGCTCGCCATGGGGGACGTCTACAAGGCATTCCTCCGGCAGAGGGCGCGGGCGGAGACGCCGAACATTGTTGCCGCGCCCGTGTGACGGGGCGGCCACTCCCTGTACGTGCCAAAATCTATCGGCGCTGCCGTGAGCCGCACAGGCTGGAAGGAGCCGATGAAGGTGAAGAGCGGGTAATTGCCGGCGGAAGCGATCTGGGGGACGGAGGGGGCCGCGCTCCTTCCTGGCAGACGTCGACTGCGCGGGTCAGAACTGCCGTGACCGGCCTCCGGGCTCTTCAGCACCGCTCGCGGCAGGCGCGGCAGAGCCCGGGGGCGTTGCCTGCGGGGTGCATGGCACAGCCGGGGTCGTTGCAGTCCTCGAGGCCGAGGCTCCGGCCGACCTCGCGGACGGGCGCACCGGCCTCCGCACCCGGCTGTACGGAGAGGACGAGGACGCCCCCACATCCGGTTGCAGGGTTCCCACCGACGAGCGTCGCGGCCGTCACGCCCACGAGCCGATCCCGGCAGCCGCACCCCCATGTAGCGGCGATCGCAGCCCGGACTGGTTCTGCTGCGGAGCGATCGGCGCCGAGCCGTGATGCAACTGGGGTTCGGACAGGGTCCATGATGCGCACGGCCTGGCCGAAGGCACGTTCGAGGCGTTCAGCGAGCATATCGAGCAGGGACTTCGGCGGGAGGGGCTCCACGGGTACGAGCAGAATCGAGGGCACGGTTAAAGAGCGGTTCGGCTTCACTGCAGGTAGCCTTTTCCATCGGGGAAGGACGGTATCGCCGGGGTCTCTCAGGATAATTATGAAACAGATATGAGCCGCGAGATCCCATCCCCTTATTCGACGGCATACCGGATGGGCACCGCGCGGGGGCCCGGACCGGCGCTGGGGATGCGGAGACGATGCAATGAAGAAGGATCCACTTCAGCGGGGCCCGACGCCATACGAACTGCTCGGAATAGAGCCGGGCGCCGGGGACGACGAGATCAACCGGGCGGCCGCGGTGGGAGCCGGGGAACAGGGCGAGGCCACAGCGGCCGCGCGGGAACTGAACGATCCGGTCCGGCGGGCGCTGGTCGACCTCTTCCTCTACCAGGACCGGTACCTCGACGACCTCGCCTTCGACGAACCGTTCGAGACGTTGAGCGAGACAGCGGCCCGTCGGCATGCGGACGAGCGGTGGCGCGCCATCGAGAAGCGCGGGTTTCCCCTGTCGGCGGCCACGCACTCGATTGCGGTGCTCTCGTACTGGGAGGCACGCGGATCGGGGCGGAACGGCCCGGATCTGCCCACGCTGCCGGACCTTACGGCGCGGCTCTGGGAGGCGGCCCTCTCCCGCTTCGCCGCCCTCTGCGCGTCGGAGGCGTTCTGGACCGAGTGGGGGGTTGTGACCGGCCACCGCGTCGATGGCGAAGCGGCCGCGAACGCGTTCGGGAGATACCTCACGGACGAGCTCGAGGCGATGGCGGGGCTCAGGATGGGGAACGGGGATGTCCCCGGAGAGGGGCGTATTCGGGAACAGATCGCGCTCTTCCGGTCCGAGCTCGAGGCCGCCCGCGCCCTGTCGCAGCTGAAGATCCTCTCGGGCCGGGGGCTCTCGCCGGCCGCGATCGCGGCCGGCCCGTATCTCCTCGCGGAGGTCGGCCTGCTCGAGAAGGTCCGGGCCGCGGTCGAAGAACGGCGCGCCGACCTGCTGCCGCTCTTCACCCCCTTCGCCGTCATCGGGCGGCTGGTCGACGAGAAGGAGTACGACAGCGCCCTCGGAGCGCTGGGGCGGCTCGATGAGGATGAGCGCACCTCACCCGATGCGCACCGAATCGAGGCAAAACTCCACCTCGGGATCGGCCTCAGGGACCTCGAGGCGGACCGAGTCGACGACGCCTTCGGCCATTGGGAACGTGCGATCGCTCGGGCCGGGGAACGGTCCCTTGTAGCGGTCCCGCTCTCCGAGTCGGTGCTCGGCAAGGCCAAGCTGCAGCACAGCCGCGAGGAGTACGACGACGCGATCGTGCTGCTCCAGAGGGCCCTGCCGCTCGGCGAGCGCGGGATCCTTCGTGTGCCCCTTGCGCACTTCCTGTTCGAGCGGGCGGATAAACGCATCGAGCACGGAACGGCTGGCGCCGGAGACGAAGAGACGGACCTCGGCCCGGCGATCGCGGAGATGCGCGGCGCCGTCGCCGACCTCGAGGAGGCGGTCGCCCTCGACCCGACGAACAGCGAGATCCGCGACCGGCGGAACGAGGCCGAGGACCTGCTCGGGGCGCTCCTCGCCCGGGCGAAGCCGGAGGCCGCAACCGTCGAGCCGGCCACCTCCCCGGCGGCCGACACGACGTCCGAAGGACCGGCGCCGGGAGCGGCTGCGCAGTCTCCGGCACCGAAGCGCGGTTCCGCGCTGATGGCCGTCGGGATCGCGCTCTGGGTCGGCGTCGGCCTCCTCGCCCTCGTCGCCTACCCCCTCCTCATGCCGCAGCACCTCGGCGGTGCGGGCACGATCATCGCGATCGGGGTCGCCGTCGGCTGGATCGCGACCAACGCCATCGGCTGGGTCCTCCTGCGCTGAACGGCCCGGCATCCCCCCTCCTTTTTCGCGGCGCCCGCAGTTCTTCTCCTTCAGCGATAGCGCCGGCGGGCCCCAGGCGGCGGGGCTCCCGGAGTTCACCGGCGACGAGAAGCGCAGCCGCTCCCGGGCGGAGGCGGCCGATGCGGCGGTGCCGGTGAACCCGGGGATCAGGAGCCGGAGGCGGGGCCGCCGGCGAGTGGCATCCCGGGAGTCGGGGTCGCCTGTGTGGACTTCCTGCGGGGCCGGCGCCGGCGCTTTCGCGGCGCCTTCGGAGCCTCGGCACCGCCGGTCGGCTTTGTCGCGGGCGCGGCCGGAACCTTCCGCTGCCTCTGGCGCCCCGGTTCCTTCTGCTGCGGCGGTTCCTTCTGCGGCTTCGGCTCCTTCTGTTGCCGCTGCGCATTGCTCGGCGGGACGAACGGAGCCGAGTTCCGGCCCGCCCCGATGAAGGTCATCAGGATCTCGTGAGCGACCTGCGACCCGAGGCTCGGCGCGATCGTTTCGAGCCAGAGAAAGAACCCGGCCATATGCGGCGTCCGGGCCGATTCGAACTTGAACCCGCCCTGCTTGTCCCGGACCATCTTTAGGTACTCCTTCCGGTTGCGGGAGCGCAGGTAGACAATCGGATCTCCATCGGGCAGGTTGACCGCGAGCACGACCTTCGAGTAGAGCTTCGGGACGTCTCCGCACGGGATCGGTTTGCCGCGGATAGTCAGGGGATAACTGGCACAGAGGGCCTTCGCGGCCGACGGGTAGAGCCCGCCGCAGAGGATCTTCCGGACGATCGGCGGCAGGTCGTCGGGCTCGGCGAACTCGGCCTTGGAGGTTTTAGCCGCGACCATCTGCAGGAGCCGCTGGCGCCGCTCCTCGTGGAGCGCCTTGAAATCGAACGGGCGCTTGGCTTTGATCTCGTCGGCCCGGAAGAACTTCGGGTTCTTCGGGCTTTTCCGGACGTGGTTCTTGACCGAGTGGCCCTGGATCATCCTCTTGAGCTCTTCGCACGGGCCGGACAGGATCAGCGCGTTCTCGGGCTCCTTCATGATCCGCTTCACGATCGGGTGGCGCGAGACGTCGACCGTGGAGTAGAGCAGGAACGGGACCTGGGCCTGGCCGTAGATGAACCCGATCAGCCGCTTCTTGAACCGGATCTCGGCCTCGAACTCCTTCATGTCCGTCGGCGAGGTCACGATCTCGGCGAAAGCGAGATTGCCCTCACGGTCCCGCAGGAGGAGGTCGAACTCAGCGAGGTCCTGGCCATTGCCGCGGATCTTGATGTCGCCGATGTTTGAATAGAAGAGGCCGTTCTGGCCGAGGGCCGCGGCACTGCCGGCAGGCGGGGCGTCGGCCCCCTTCCGGGCGATCCCCCCGACGAGGTCGGTCCGCTCGACGAGCCGGAGCATTCGCTCGTAGCAGACGCCCTCGAACCAACGCCCCTCCGCCGTCTTCATCTGAGGAAGATCGTCCGAGAAGAGCTGCTTGCGCTCGTTCTTGCGCATGTGCTTGGTCGCGTCTATCACGAGCGCGGGCGTGGGCGGCACGTCGTCGAAGTGCTCCTCGATCCAGCGGACCATCTCGGACATAAGGGCTTAACCCCGTCTCCCGAGGAGCTGCACCAGGTGATCGCCCACGCCCGAGGTCGAAGACGAGCCGCCCATGTCGCGCGTCACGACGCCGTCGGCGATGGTCCGCTCGATCGCCCGCACCACGCCGTCCGCTGCCTCGTGCTCGCCGAGCGAGTCGAGGAGAAGCGCGCCAGCCCAGACGGTCGCGATCGGGTTCGCGACGTTCTTTCCGCGGTATTTCGGGGCCGAGCCGTGGATCGGCTCGAACATCGAGGGGAATTCCTTCTCCGGGTTGATGTTGCCGCTGGGTCCCAGGCCCAGGCTGCCCATGATCGCCCCGCCGAGGTCGCTGAGGATGTCGC
>DUGU01000213.1:0-197 GCA_013331215.1 Methanoregulaceae archaeon | reverse complement strand
GGTTCTTGACAAACCACATGGTGATCGCGTCCACGAACGTGTACTCGGTCGCGACGGAGGGATGGGCGGCGGCCACGTCGGCAAAGACCTCGCGCCAGAGTCCGTAGACGTCCGAGAGGACGTTCGCCTTGTCGACCGACGCGACCTTCCGCTTCCGCCGTTCGGCAAGAGTGAACGCGTACTCCATCACGCGGCGC
>DUGU01000257.1 GCA_013331215.1 Methanoregulaceae archaeon | reverse complement strand
CAATTACAGCACTTCTGAGACACTACCCATATCAGATTGTAGCGAGAACCGGTCTGCACTGCGCCCCGCTGGTTCACGAGAGATTTGATGGAGGTGCGGGAGGAGTCCGGCTGAGCCTCTCCTACCACACCACGATGGATGAATGTCTGGCAGCAGCGGATGCGATCCGGGAGATCGCAGAGACCATGGGACCGTAGATCAAGGAGGGTTTTTGAGATGAGGATACTAAAAGTCTCCGGTTTTAAAAGGTGTATTGACGGAACGATATTGAAGGAATGTCTCCTTGACGACCCTGTACCCCGGGAGATGGTCGAGTATTTCGCGCACTTCGGCAGCACGAGAGTTATGGAAAACATGAAACAGCCGTTTTTCAGTTTTGTGAAGGAGGGTTTTTTCAGCATCAGGGGGTTGATTGGCGATACCTGCCTCTATGTGCGATTTATCAAGGAACGCATGGAGATCTCGACTCCTTTCCTTTCGGAAAGGGTCAACGGGTATGATAGCCAGCAGCCCGATATCAAGGCGGTCAGGGATCTGGAACAGAAAATGCTCGCTCGGCTGGCCGAATAAGGTGCCCGGTATCATTCCCCCTCCGCAAGAAACACTGTCGCCAGACAGTAGGAGAGATCGCAGCTCTCCCGATCCCCGGAGCGCTCGTGCCATTCACAAGGGTTGGACAAAGATATGCGTATACGCGTAAAGAATCCTTGGTCCGGGATTGCCGAACCCTCGATCGGGATCGAAGCACTTCGTGAATACTCGCTTATTACGCCGATTCGACTGATCGGTGTTTCATCCGGCATCCTGTCGGAGACCGGTCGTACTGGAATCCCAATCACGAACCGGCTCGACAGCCTGAAAAAATGGGGGGCCGATGCCTCGTGACTTACAAAAAGCGGGTGAAGATTCGGAGACTGGTCACATGAATCGCTATAGCCGACAGATAATACTGAAAGAGATCGGTACAATCGGACAGGAACGGATCGGTTCGAGCCGGATCGCAGTTGTTGGTCTTGGGGCGACCGGGGGAATAATTGCAGAACTGCTCGCACGGGCCGGAGCAGGCCACCTCAGGCTGATCGATCGTGACACGGTAGAGTTCTCGAACCTGCAGCGCCAGATCCTCTATGATGAGACGGATGTCGGGATGGCGAAAACCGACGCTGCAGCCAACAGGTTGCAGAGGATTAATAACGGGATTGAGGTCGAGCCCGTCGCCAAGGACCTTCACCCCGACAACATCGAGCCTCTTTTAAAGGACTGCGACCTCATCATGGACGGCACCGATAACATCCAGACCCGGTTCCTGATCAATGATTTTGCCGTGAAGCACGCGATCCCATGGATCTATTCCGGTGCAATTGGGACCAGCGGGATGGAGATGGCGATTATCCCGGGAAAGACGCCCTGTATACGGTGTCTCATGCCGGTCGCACCGCCAGCCGGAGCGCTTCCCGCATGCGATATTGCGGGCGTGCTGAACACCGTACCTGCAATTGTCGGATCTCTTGCGACAACGGATGCTTTTAAAATCCTGACCGAAACCCAGCCCCGTACGAATTTCGGGCAACTCACCGTTTTCGATGCATGGGAGAATTCGTTCGACCATGTCATCGTGAGCCGCAGGGAAGATTGTACCTGCTGTGAAGGACACCAATTCGAATATCTCTCCGCACGTATACGGGGGTTGGCGACACGACTGTGCGGGAGGGGATCCATTCAGATCAATCCGATGCGCCCGATGGAGATCGGTCTCGAAGAGCTCGCCCGCCGCCTGCACGATCTGGGTGAAGTGAGATGCATACGGCATATGATCCGGTTCAAGAACGGGAGTAAGGAGCTCTCGATCTTCAATGACGGGCGGGCAATCATCCGGGGAGTGAAGGATGAAGCGGAGGCAAGGGCACTCTACTCGCGATACATCGGCGAATAAAAAGGTGCTTCCCTACCAAGTGCCGCCTTCATACACTGAATGAGAATATGGTTGCATGATTTCCCTCATCGACCCGGGTCGATATACCCACGACGAAGAGGCCGTCGAGACGTCTCTTCGGGATCGCGGCCTCCTGGTATCTTACATGAGCTGTCCCCACAGTGGCAGCTCTCGTCCTGGTGGGATTCGACGTCAGCGGTACCCGTGTTACGGATGTCGCACGGAGTAGGATGTTCGATAGGGAGCACCTTCGAAGGGTCGAACGTCCCCGTTACAACTTTGTTACTGTTGGAAGGGGCGGCAAATAATTCCCCAGACGGGGCGGGATATTTTTCCCACCGGCTCCCCACCCAATGCAATGCACAACGAGTGGCAGAATGCTCAGTGTGGTGATGTTTGATTGTGCAGGTAATAAGTCGGAGAGTATTCCTCGCATTAACCAGTCGGGAGAACCGAAATGAAAAAGAATAGTCCCGGCAGGGTTGAACGTGGCATGATTCAGTTTCAACGCATTGGCATTCGTGACCTTCCGATCCTTCAAGCGATCTACAATTATTATTGCCTCCACTCGACTGCCACATTCAAGGATGCGCCGATCACCCAACAGGAATTTGAGAAAGACATCGATTTCCGATCACCGGTCTATCAGACGTTTCTTATCAGGGAGAATGGGAATCTCCTGGGATACTGCGGCATACGCCGTTATAAACCCCTGAAGGCCTATGACAGGACGGCTGAAGTGACGATCTACCTGAAACCGGAATACACCGGCCAGGGGATTGGCGGGGTTGCACTCAGATACCTGGAAGATCATGCCCAAAGATCCGGTATCCGAATGTTCCTTGCTATCATTACAAGTGAAAATTTTTCCAGCGTGCGGTTGTTCGAGCGCATGGGGATACGCGCAGTGTGCTCATCTAAAAAATGTCGGCGAATTATCGGGAAGGCTGCTTGATGTTCTCTATTATCAGAAGGATCTGTAAATGCCGGCGTTATCCGGCAGCATACGTATTTCTGATGGAGTTGAGGAAAAAAATTCTACCGCCTCAGGAGTCCTATCAAAACCTGTCCGATTGAACCCGTTCAACGTCGTGAACGAGAAGTACGGGTATGACGATAAAACGAAAAACCTCGCGACTTTTACCGTTATACTCGGGGCACTCACCCTGATTCTGGTAGTATCCGCCCAGCTGCATGCGAGACGTGATCTCGTGTACAGCCAGAACACGAGAGGATCGAGAGTTTCCCCTCATGGTCGGGAAATCGTAAAACGGAACGTACTTCCCGCCCCTTCTTCGGACTCGACCCGGATCCTGCCGCCGTGCCGTTCGACGATCTTCCGGCAGATGGCAAGCCCGATCCCGGTCCCCGGATATTCGTCCTGCGTGTGAAGCCTCTGGAATATGTCGAAGATCTTCTCGAAATATTCATCTCCGATTCCGATGCTGTTGTCCCTGACAAAGAACTCGTACACGCCATCGCGGTCCGCGAAATCTATCCGTATCGCCGGATCGTCTTTCCTCCTGAACTTGATCGCATTCGAGATGAGGTTCTGGAATAATCGGATCATCTGCATCCTGTCGGCATTCACCGATGGCAAGTCGGCGATCTCGATCTCAACTCCCGCCTCCCTGATCCTCTCGCGGAGATCGGTCATGACGGTTCTCACGACCTCGTTCAGGTCGACCGGTTCGAATGACCCGTCTGCCGAACTGACCCTGGAATAGTCGAGAAGATCGTTCACGAGGGCATCCATCCGGATGCCGCCGTCCACGATGTACCGAATGTACTCGTCGGCGTCACTATCGATACGGCCCCTGTACTTCCGTTCGAGCAGCTGTGCGAAGCCCGTTACCGCTCGGAGCGGCTCCTTGAGGTCGTGAGAGGCGACGTATGCAAACCTTTCGAGCTCCCTGTTGCTCTCCCTGAGCCTCTCCATGTATTCGGTGACGGCCGCCTCCGATCTCTTCCTGGCCATCGCCATTGCTACCAGGTCGGTCACCGCCTTCATCATCCCGACCTCTTCGTCCGTGAACCGGGTGCGCCTGCGGGTGCCGAACGAGAGCGTGCCGATCGGACGATCCCGATAGACAAGGGGATGACATGCGTAGGCAGTAATTCCCAGCGACCTGATGAGACCGGTCCGTTCATCCGGACTATTCTGCACGTCCTCCACCACGACCCTCTCGCCGTCGCGCGCCACGCATCCGCAGACAGCGACACCGAGATCCAGCCACCCGATCTCGTATGCCGTCTGTTCGGGCGCGTCCCTTCGCATGCGTTTATGAACATGCGCGTGCCCGTGTCGTCGATGAGGTAATTGAAGATGACGTCGCAGTCGAGGCGGATCATGACGCGTTCGCAGATGGCCTGGACAATCTCCTCTGGGGTCTCCGACGAGAGGAGGAGCCGGCCGGACTCCGCGAGGTCCCGGTACCTCAGCTCGCTTTCGGTCAGTTCTTCGTTCTTCCGGGAGAGGTCGATCTCGTTGGTCCGGAGTTCGTCGTTTGCCTCCCGGAGTTCCTCCTGAATCGCCGTCAGCTCCTCGTTCTTCCTGAAGAGCTCATCTTCGGCCGCCTTCCTCGGGGAGATATCGATACGGTACCCGAGGAGCTCGGCCGGCCCGGTCTGTCCGTTCGGCACCAGCCGCATCTCGTCGTGCATCCAACGCCAGGTTCCGTCGGATCCGAGGAACCGGTACTCGGCGATCGCGGCTCCGGAACCAAGGGCCCCGGCAACGCTACTCCGCAGACTTCCCCGGTCGTCCGGGTGGACCCTGGACATGAAGAACGCCGGATCGGCCGTGAACTCCTGGGGGTCGTATCCGAGCTGCGTCCGGACATTCTCCGATATGAATGTCGTCACGGGGTCGCGCGATGCATGGGACCGGTAGAGCATCGCCGGGGTATTCTTCACGAGGAAGGCGAGGTTCTCCCGTACCTCCCGCAGGGCGTCTTCGGCCTGCTTCTTCTCTGCCGCAGTGGTGAAAGCCACGACGGCCGAAGCGACCGCGGTGCTCACGAGGCCGGCGACCGCGAGGTACGAGTTGAGGAGCTCGTCGGGAACCGGCTCCCGCGTCCGGTGCGCGACGAGCATCACGGCCGTAATCCCGTTCTCCCACGTGATGGGGAGGAACGTTGCCGGGAATCCCTCCGGCCCGATCGGGTGCGTGGCGAGGAAACCGGTCTCGAGCACCTCGGCGATCACGGCCCGGACCTCTTCGGCCATGAATAATTCCTGCGGGATCTCCGCGGGGTTGACCCAGTGATGCCCCGTCAGCTCTCCCCCTCTCATCCGTTCGAAGAAGCCGACGATCCCGGCGCCGTAGAACCTGACCAGCGCATTCCCGGTCTCGGTCAGGGTGTCCTGCTTCGGGGTCAGACGGGTGATGTACTGGGCCGTCCTGATGAAGGCGCTGAAATATTCATTCCGTTCCGGGTACCGGCCGTCCACGATTCAGGCACCCCCGAGCGGACTGAGATAGAGGTTTGCGAGGAAGAGCTCCTCGAAGTCCGGGAGTCGGGCGAGATTCACGAGCTCCGCCGAGCGTCGAATCGCCTCCAGCCGTCCGTCCGCCTTCGGATCGAGGAGGAGCTCCTCGCAGCCGGCGAGTGCCGTGTTTCCGCAGAGACGGATCCGATCTTCGGGGACCATGGGTAGGAGGCCGATCTCCCTTGCGTTTCCCGTGTCGAGGCCGTAACCGAAGGTACCGCAAACGTATACGTGTCCGAGCTCGTCGCCGGAGATTCCTGCGCGCTCCATCAGTGCCTGGATGCCGGAGCCGACCGCGGCCTTGGCCCGTTGGAAGAGATCGACGTCTTTTCCCGTGAGCACGAGAGGAGGATCGCCATCAGGAAGGATATAACCTTTATCGTGTCCGCCGGAGAGTCGCCCCCTCTCGGACAGGATCCCGGTCCGGAGGAGATGGGCGATGAGATCGACGAGCCCCGTCCCGCAGAGGCCGCGGGCCGGGGCACCGCCGATCGTGGTGCACTCCACCACCCGGTTACGAAACTCGACCCGGCAGATCGCGCCGGGAACGGCCGGCAGGCCGCACCGCATCCCGCTCCCCTCGAAGGCCGGCCCGCCGGCAGCCGACGTCACGGAGAGGGCTTGCCCGTCCCAGAGTGCGATCTCGGAGTTGGTCCCGAAGTCGATGAGGAGGGCCGGCTCTTCATGTTCCGTCATCCCGGTTGCAAGCACCCCGGCGAGGAGGTCCGAACCGACGAACCCGGCGAGCGGGGGGTGGATCCGTATCTCTGCCGAGGGGGTTTCCCAGGCAACGGCCAGGCCGTCCGTGTCCGCAGGGAGGCAGTCGACGGTCCCCATCCACGTCTCGGGCCGGACGAGGAGCGCGTAGTTCCTCCCCGAGAGGAGTGCGAGCATCGCCGTATTTCCCACGAGGGCGAGACGGGCCACGCGGGAGAGGTCGATCCCGTCCCGGGAGGCGATGTCGGCGAGCCCGTCGCCGATAACACGAACGACCCTGTCGCGGAGGAGGAACGCCGTCTCTCCGGAGCCGGCTGCCGCCACCAGCCGTGTCATCACGTCCGCGCCGAGGGCCGCCTGGGGATTGGTTCCGTGCCGGCCGGCAAGCCTTCTCCCGGTACCGAGGTCGCGGAGCGAGACGCTGATCTGCGAGGTCCCGAGGTCTACCGCCACACCGTACGTTCCCGCACTCCCATGGTCGGCGGGAGCCAGAGCCTTCGCCGTTGGGGTCTCTACTCCTTCATCCGCTTGCGGGAGACTTCTCCACGCGAGGTGCGAGCCCGACGCGGCGATCTCGATCGAGAGATCGTCTCCGGGCCGGACGCAGCAGGCAAGCCGGACCCCCGATTCCCGGTCGTCGCCACCGAGGAGAAAGAACTCCTGCAGCGACGGATCGGGCACGATTCCGGAGGTGATCCTGACGCGGCAGAGGCCGCAGGACCCGTTGCCGTTGCAGCCGAAGCGGACCGGGATCATGGCTCTTTCGAGGACTTCGCGCAGGGACTGCCCGGTGGTGAAGGCGATCTCTTCCGTCAGCAGATCCGCACGAACCCTGACGACCGGCACGGGTCACCCCCTTTCCCGCACTGCCCCGACCATGGCGGCGATGTTCCCGTCCTCTGCTTCCAGGGGGATCTCGCAGCCGGAGGAGAGGATGAACCTCCCGCGGCTCGAGAACGCATCGAGCAGGGCACCGGCTTCACGGGCGATCGACTCCTCCGACGCAGTGACGAACGAGAGGGACTTGATGTTCCCGTCGAGACAGGTCTCCGGGAGGGCGTGCATCGCACTGCCCGCGCTGACCGGATAATCGAAGTTCGCGATCTCAACCCCTGCCCGGGAGTACAGTGGCAGGATCGGGGCTATGGGCCCGGGGATGTGGAGCCAGTTTGCGGCCGATCCGCCGGTCTTGAACGCGGAAAAGAGCTCCCGGAGCCGGGGGAGTTCGATCTCCCGGAAGAACGGGGGGGGAACGACGGCCGGAGACGCGGAGGGATCGAAGACCACCGGAAGATGGACGCCCGCATCGATCTGGGCCCTGCCGAACGTGGTCGCGATGCCCGTGGCGAAGTCGAGGACCGCTGCGAACTGTCCCGGTTCGTCGACGGCGAGGTACAGTGCCTTCTCCATCCCCAGCAGCTGGGTGGTGATGGTGAGGGGGCCGAGCACGCACCCGACCACGAGGGTCTCATCCCCCACCTCTTCCCGCAGGATTCCGGCCGCTCGGAGCAGTTCCGGCATCCGGCCGTCTCTCGCGGGGTCCGGCTGCCGGAGTCGGTCGAGGTGCCGGGCGTCGGGAAGGGCGTACGTATCGACGACCGGGTACCGGTCTTCGGAATACGAGAGCGCGGACCCTGCGGCCTCCGTCTCCACGGACGTATCCATCAGGGCGAAGACCGCATCGTATCCGTATCGCTCGAGCGCGGCGATCTGACACCGGGCAAGGGTCTTCCCATCCCTCAGGTACTCCCCGAGTCTCGTCCCGCCCTCACCCGCAGCCCGGCCGAAGACCTGGGCGATCACCGGCACGCGGTCGGGCGGTTCCCCTTTCAGGGTAGCTGTGATACGCCGGATGCTGTTCATGCCCCTCCCTCCCCGGTCGCATCGAGCCAGTTTGCCGCATCGAACGCGGAGTCGCAGACGAAGTCCACGTCGAGATCTTCCGGGGCGGCCTGTTTCAGAGCAGCCCCTCCAGCGATGATCCCGACCCCATCGAGCCCTCGCGCAGCGAGGCTGCCCCGTATCTGCCGCACAACCGGGATCACCGAGGTGATCAGGCCGCTGACGCAGACAGCGCGGGCTCCCTCCTCGTCTGCCGTGTCGGCAAGGGTTGCGACAGGGCAGTCGCATCCGCAGTCGACGAGACGGTACCCGTCCGCCACGAGGACGAACCTGAGGATATTCTTCCCCAGGTCGTGGACATCGCCCTCTGGGGTCGCGATCACCACGGTGCCCTTGGTCGAAGGCAAGTTCGTGCCCGCGGGGTACAAGAATTTAATCACGTCCATGACCGCCCGGCCCGCGATCATGATCTCGAGCAGGTTGAACTCTTCGAGGGTGCATTTCGATTCCAGCCCCTTCATCGCGACTTCGAGGCCGCAGGAGACGATCTCCTCTCTCGTGATCCCGCTCCCGACGAGCGTCTCCGCTTCGCCCACCGCTCCCGTGCGTTCGCCGTCCATCAGCAGTCGCACCAATCGCTCCGTAGACCGACCGTTCATTCGTTCCTCAACGCCGTCATCGCCCGGGTGTCCCGGCTTTTTTCTGCCCGCAAACCGATCAGAGCGGTCCCCTGAACAGAGATGGAATTGGATTTCTCATGGATGAAGATAATCGCTTCTGTTCAGGTAAGAATAGATTTTGGGTATAGTGTCATTTCAACC
>DUGU01000195.1 GCA_013331215.1 Methanoregulaceae archaeon | reverse complement strand
CGTCGCCGTCGTCGGCGACGTGGATGTCGGAGAAGAGCAGGATAGGCCGGGCGCCCATCACGTAGACGTCGCGAAGGGTGGCGCGGGTCACGTGGAACCCCGCGAGGAACGGGAAGTCGGAGAGGCGCGAGTGCATCCCGTCGACCGTGCAGCAGACGTACTGATCGCCGACGCGGACCACGCCCGCATCGTCCATCTGGTCGACGCCGACGTCGGCCGTCGTCTTGCCGATGATCCGCGCGATCTGCCGGTGGGCGAAGAAGTCGCCGGTGCCGCGCGAGCCGACGCCGAACTCGCCCATCCCGACCCCCGCAGCGCCGGTCTGAAACAAATCTCCGGGGAGATCGTGGGTCAGGAGCGCCTCGTCCACGGCGGCCCGGGCGAAGGCGGCGGCGTAGTCCTCGTCGACGGCCTTGATCATGCGGACGTGGTCCGCGAGCGAGGCCTCGATCCGGGGGCGGTCCTCGCCCGTGCGGAGGCCCCGCCGGACGAACTCCTCGACGTCCATCAGGCCCGCTCCGGCCTGGCGAGCCGATCGAGGGCCCAGGCCATGTTCCGACCGAGGGTCCGCATAGTCTCGACCCCCTCGGCGTCGGCGTCGATATCGCCGGGGGAAAGGCCGACCCCGATGTTCCAGTAGGACGACCCGACAACGACCATCTCGGTGATCAGGAAGAAATGGTTCAGGGTGTCGAAGACGTGCATCGCGCCGGCCCGGCGGTGCACGGCGACGCCTGCTCCGACCTTACGGCGGAGAAGGCTGCCGTTCGCACGGGTCACGTACCCGACCCGGTCGATCAGGGCCTTCATCTCGGAGGTCACGTCCGAGAAGTACGTCGGCGACCCGAGCAGGATCCCGTCGGCCCGGATCATCGTCTCGATGAAGCCGTTCATCGCGTCCGTGTCGTTGATGCACCGGCGGTCCTGCCGTTCGAAGCACTTTCCGCAGGCGAGACAGCCTCGCAGGGGCAGCCCCCCGACCTGGACGAGCTCGGTCTCGATCCCGGCAGCCTCGAGCTCGGCGAGCCCGTACCGAAGCATGCGCGCGGTGTTGCCGTCCCGCTTCGGGGACCCGTTGAACGCGGCGACCTTCATGGTTCCTCTCCAGACGATTGACGCGGAGGAGGTATAAAGGGGGACGTGAGGATGGGGCCGGCCTGAACGGAGATCCCCGCCGCGTCGCCGGAGCCGGCCGAGACCCGGAGGTCCGATCGCGGAGGGCAACCGCGAGGTCGCCGATCTTTGACCAACAATTATTTTTGGCACCTCACATGCATCCGCACGTATGAGAAAAAAATAATAATAGTAATATTGTTTTTGGGATGCTGATCATCGTGGTGCTGGTCGGGATCGCCGTTCCGGCCGCGGCCTCCGCGAACGGTTACCATTTCGTGACGGCATGGAGACACCCCCGCAACGGCGACGGGAGTCTCTCCACGCCCATCGGGGTCGCCGTCTCCGGAACCGGTAGTGTATTACACCACCGATTACCACAATCGCCACTTCCTGGGGTCCACGAGCGACGGCACCTTCGTCGGAAATGGGGCGGTCCGGGCAACCGGATAGGACAGTTCTGGTACCCCTGGGGAAGCGCGGTCAGCGCGGACGGCACCGTCTACGTCCTCGACACCGGCAACGACCGGATCCAGAAGTTCGACCCCAACGGTACTTTCATCACGGCGTGGGGGACCGACGGCTCCGATAACGGAGAATTCGACGCCCCACGGGGGATCGCTGTCGACGGCGACGACAACGTGTACGTGGCGGACAGCGGCAACAACCGGGTCCGGCGGTTCGCTCCGGGGGGGCCCGCCGTGATAGCGGTGGCCTCCCGGTGCGGTTCTCCCGACGGATACGGACGTCGACGGGCTGTACGATGACGTGAACGGCAACGGCCGCAGGGACTTTTCGGACGTCGTGCTCTACTTCAACAGCATGACCTGGATCGGGGACAACGAGCCGAGGGCCGCGTTCGACTGCAACGACAACGCGAGGATCGACTTTGCCGACGTCGTCTGGCTCTTCAACNNCATTGCCCGGCGGCCGATACGTCCGTCCCCGCGAACCTCCCCTCCGTCCCTGCCGCGGAACGGGATGCCTCCGCCGACAGGTCCCGCCGTCATCGCGCCCGTCCGCTCCGGCTCCCTCAACATCTGCGCGGTGCGATCTCTCCCGATGCCCCGCGAGGGGAGAACATCGCGGAGCACGCGCCGCCATGGGGCCGGAAGGGGATATGACGGGACACCAAACATTTTACCAGTCGACATCGAGGAAATTATATAGAACTCCCGCAGCTCCCCATGCCGTCCGCGCCCGAACCCCCCGCCGTCCCTCTCGCCGCGATCGGCGACGCGGCGTTCCTGTACGGGCCGGGAGGGGTCGTCGTGGCCGCGACGCCGGCCGCCGAAGCGCTCGCGGGCACGCCCCTCGCCGGGATGTCCGCGGCGGACCTGTTGCGCCGCCTCGGGGGCAGGGCCCCCGGCGGCCGTCCGATTGCGCCGGCCGATCTCCCCGAGAGCCCGGCGCTCGCCGGGGTGACGGTGCCTGACGTCACGTTCGAGATCACCGCCGCCGACGGCACAGTCCGCACCGTGCTGGTGTCGGCTTCGCCGATCGTCGGGGACGGCCGCATCACGGGGGCCTTCTCCATCTGGCGGGACGTCACCGAGCGCACACGGGTCGAGAAGGCGCTGGCCGAGAGCGAGGCGGACGCCCGGTCGTTCATGGCGAACATGGTCGACGCCTGCGCGGTCTGCGAGACCGTGCTCGATGACCACGGCGAGCCGGTCGACATCCGCCTGGTCGAGGTCAACCCGGCCTTCTCCCGCGAGCTCTGCCTGCCGGCGGAGCTCCTCGTCGGCCAGACGGCCTTCATGATCCTTCCGGCGCTGGCTCGCTCCTGGTTCGACCTCTTCCTCGAGGTCAGCCGGACGAGGGAGCCCATCGAGGTCGAGGAACCGTTTCCGGCCCTCGGCCGCTGGTATCACGTTACCGGGTTTCCGGTCCGTCGGGGGCGGATCGCCGTCGTCTTCCGCGATATCACCGAGCGGAGGCGGAACGAGGAGGTACTCGCCGAGAGCGAGGGGCGGTACCGGAGCCTCGTCGAGAACAACATCGATGCCATTCTGCTCACGGCCCCCGACGGCTCGATCTGCTCGGCGAACGCCGAGGCGTCCCGGATCTTCGAGATGACCGAGGAGGAGCTGTTCCGCGCGGGAAGGAACGGCGTCGTCGATACGTCCGACCCCCGTCTCGGCCCGGCACTCGAGGAGCGGGCACGGACCGGGCGGTTCCGGGGCGAGCTCCGGTTCCGGCGGAAAGACGGGACCGTCTTTCCCGGAGAGATCTCGACCTCGCTCTTCACGGGCCCCGACGGCGTCGCCAGGGCGACGATGACCGTCCGGGACGTCACCGATCGGCGGAGGGCCGAGGATGCGCTGCGGGCGAGCGAGGCGAAGTACCGCCGCATGGTCGACGACGACATCACCGGGGACTTCATCAGCACCCCCGACGGCAGGCTCCTGGAATGCAACCCGACCTTCGCCCGGATGTTCGGGTTCGCCTCCGTCGAGGAGGCGCGGTCGTCCGGCATCGCGGAGACGTACACCAACCCTGCGGAGCGGGAAACGCTCCTCGACCGCCTTCGAGCGGAACGGCGGCTCGAGAACGACGAGCGGTTCCGTCGTCGGCGTGACGGGACGAGGATCCACGTCGTCGAGAACATTATCGGAGACTTCGACGACGACGGCAACCTCCTCGAGATCCGGGGCTACATCATCGAGGACACCCGGCGGCACCGGGCCGAGACGGCCCTGCTGCGGCGGGAGCGGACTCTTCGGGGCATCTTCCGGGCCGCCCCCGTCGGCATCGGCATGGACTCGCGCCGGACGATCACCGAGGCGAACGACCAGCTCTGCCGGATGACGGGGTATGTGGGAGAGGAGCTGCTCGGGCAGAACGCGCGGATGCTCTACCCGGATGACGAGTCGTACGCGTACGTCGGGCGGGAGAAGAAGGACCAGATCGTCGAGGGTGGGATCGGGGCCGTGGAGACGCAATGGCGGCGCAGGGACGGCACGATCTTCGATGTCCTGCTCACCTTCTCGGCGGTGGACCCCTCAAGCCCCTGCGAGGACGTCATCTTCATCGCCCTCGATATCACGAAGCTCCACGAGAGCGAGCGGGCCCTGGCGGTGTACGCGGAGAACCTCAAACGGTCGAACGAGGAGCTACAGCGGTTCGCATATGTCGCGAGCCACGACCTCCAGGAACCGCTACGGTCGATTGTCTCGTTTTCGCAGCTCCTCGAACGGCGGTACCGGGGGCGGCTCGGCGAGGACGCTGACGACTATATCGGGTTCATCGTTGCGGGCGGCATGCGGATGCAGGCGCTGATCCGCGACCTTCTCCAGCTCTCGCGGATCGAGACGCAGGCACAGCCCCCGGTACCGACCAATGTCGGCGCGGTGGTGGCCGACGTCGTCTCCACGCTCGAGGCCTCGATCTGCGAGGCCGGAGCGACGGTCACGGTCGGCCCGATGCCGACCGTCATGGCGGACCCGACGCAGCTCGAGCAGGTCTTCACGAACCTCATCGCCAACGCGCTGAAGTACCACCGGGAGGGGGTGCCGCCGGTGATCGCGATCTCCGTCGCGCGGAACGGGAGACGGTGGGAGTTCGCGGTGCGGGACAACGGGATCGGGATCGAGCCCGAGTACCACGACCGGATCTTCCAGATGTTCCAGCGGCTCCACACCCATGACGAGTACGACGGCACCGGGATCGGTCTCGCCGTCGTCAGGAAGATCGTCGAGCGGCACGGCGGCAGGGTGTGGGTCGAGTCGAGGCCGGGCGAGGGCTCGATCTTCTCCTTCACCCTCCCAGCCGTCTGAGGCGCTACGAGGCGCACAATCGCCAACGCCGCCCGGTCTCATTCGCCAACGGATCGGAAGGTTGTTATATCATCCCGATCCGTTACAATCAGCGGTCATATGATCCGGGACGTCGATTCGCTCCTCCACGGCGCCCCGACGGGAGAGACCCCCATGGCAGACCCCCTGATCCCCCTCGACGCCATCAGCGAGCCCGCACTCCTGTTCGACGCGGACGGGTTCGTCTTCGCCGCGAACCGGGCCGCCGAACGGCTCGCGGGCAATTCCCCCGTCGGTCTCTCCGCGGAGAGGCTCGCCGACCGCCTCGCGCTCCGCTTCCTCGACGGTCGACCGTCCGAGGCCGTGCAGTCCTCCGTGCGGCAGGCTCTCAATGGAGGCGATCCGTCGCCGTTGCGGGGCGAGGTTACCGCCGACGGCTCCGTCTCCGCCGTGACGATCACCACCACTCCCGTCCGCGACGACGGCCGGATCGCCGGTGCCCTCTCCATCTGGCGCGACGGGACCGAGCGGCGGCCGGACCGGGAGCAGGCCCTCCACGCGCTCCTCGTCGACCAGATGGACGAGGCCGTCCTCGCGACCGACACGGAGTTGTGCATCACGGCCTGGAACAGGGCCGCCGAGAGGCTCTACGGGTGGCCGGCCGAGCAGGCGATCGGCCGGCTCGCCCGCGAGGTGATCGGGCCGGTCATCGCCGCGGGCGATGGGAAGGAGGCGCTCGCGAAGCTCGGGCAGGGGGAGCGAGTGCAGCACCCGCTCCTTCAGCACCACCGCGACGGCCGCCCGCTGATCGTCGATGGGCACGCCGCGCCCGTCCGCGCTCCCGACGGCACGCCGATCGGCTACGTCGCAGTGGTCCACGACGTGACTCCGCAGGCGAGACTGTCCGGCGACCTCGCCGAGAGCGAGGCGAAGTACCGGAACCTGGTCGAGCTCTCGCCCGACGCGATCCTGATCCACCAGGACGGTGCGATCGTCTTCGCGAACCCGGCCGCTGCCCGCCTCGTCGGCGCGGCGTCACCGGGCAACCTCATCGGCCGCTCCCTCGTCGAGCTCGTCGACCCCGGCGCGAGGGGGGACGTCGAACGGAAGATCGCCGCGGACCTCCGGGGCGAGGAGAGCCCGCTTACCGCGGTCGAGCTCCTCCGCCCGGACGGGACGACCGTCACGGTGCAGGGGCGGGGGGCCCGCATCCCCCTCGACGGGCGCCCCCCGGTCCAGCTGGTTCTCCGCGATGTGACCGAGCAGCGGCGGGCGGAGATCGCGCTCGCCGAGAGCGAGGAGCGGCTCCGGGACGTGCTCGACGTCTCCCTCGACGCGGTGTACCGCCACAACTCCGCGGACGACCGCTACGATTACCTCGGTCCGGTCAACGAGGAGCTCACCGGGTTCTCCGCGGAGGAGTTCGCCGCGTTCAGTCTCGAGGAGTTCACGGACCGGATCCATCCCGACGACCGGCCGATGGCCGACGCGGTCGTCGCGGAGGCGATGAACGGGACGAGCGGCACGATCGTGTACCGGTTCCGACACAGCGACGGCAGCTATCGCTGGCTGGCGGACCACTTCGCATTCCGGACCGACGCCGGGGGCCGGGTCCGCTACCGCAACGGCGTGGTCCGGGACGTCACTCAGCAGCACGAGGACCAGGAGGTTCTTCGGCGAAACGTCGAAGAGCTGCAGCGCTCGAATGAGGAGCGGCAGCGGTTCGCGTATGTGGCGAGCCACGACCTGCAGGAGCCGCTCCGGTCCATCGTCAGCTTCAGCCAGCTCCTCGAACGGAGGCTGTCCGACAACGGGGACCCCGACGTCCGGGAGTTCCTGGGCTTCATCATCGAGGGTGGTCTCCGCATGCAGGCTCTGATCCGGGACCTGCTCCGGCTCTCTCGGATCGAGACGACTGCCCGGCCCGCCGACCCCACCGACGCGGGGCGGGTGGTCGCCGGCGTCCTCGCTGCGCTGGAGACTCCGATCCGCGAGGCCGGCGCGACGGTCACGGTCGGCGACCTCCCCGTGGTGACGGCCGACGAGGCGCAGCTCGCACAGGTCTTCGCGAACCTGATCGGGAACGCCCTCAAGTACCGGCGGCCGGATGTTCCGCCCGAGGTCCGGCTCTTGGCCGAACGGCGCGGGACCTCTGGCAGTTCGCGGTGCGGGACAGCGGGATCGGGATCGGGATCGCGCCCGAGTACTTCGACCGGATCTTCCAGATGTTCCACCGCCTCCATACAACGGACGAGTACGAGGGGACGGGGATCGGCCTCGCCGTCGTCAAAAAGATCGTCGAGCGTAACGGCGGCAGGGTCGGGGTCGAGTCCGAGCCGGGCGAGGGGACGACCTTCTTCTTCAGCCTCCCGGCAGCGTGAGCCGTGATGGTGATCGATGGGCGATGCTCGCCGGCCCCGTACCCGGTGCCGCCTCCGGGTGCAGCATGAATACAACAGCCGGGAGTATTCTCTGTCCGCGCAGCGTCTTATCTGCACGGGCATCTATTGCAGCACAATGCCGGGTCTGCGTATCGATACATGAGTGTAAGGCCGGCCATACCGGGCAGTCTGCGCGATGGTACGACTGGAAAAAGTTTCTGGAGGATGCAGTGCATCCGTCCTCTTCAGATTATGCTTTCTTCACTTCGGATGCGGCCTGATGCGCCTTGATCTTCGCATCCGCCCTGGCTTTGTGTGCGCCGATCTTCACATCGTCGACCAGTGTGTCCACCGCGACCTTCGCATCGTCCGCGACTTCATGAGCGGCCATCCGGGCATCGTCAACAGCCTTGTTCGCCGTGACACGGAGACTCTCCTTCGTTACCATGTGCGCTGATCCCGCGCCATGCTATTTATAGTTTCGTTATAGGCAATGTGGTGCCGGGCGAACGAAGACCCCAAGGGGAGGTGTCCGAGGACTCGACGAGGGGTCCGCACGGAAGGGTCGCCGGAGCCGCAACCGGATCCCGGCCGCGCTCCGGGAAGTCGACCTACCTGCCCGCAGACTTCTTATTCTTCCTATTCGTAATTGACCTTCATGGGGAATTCGCTGATCAGTGAAGATCAGAAGCTCTGGCTCCTCATCGGCGCAGTGTTCATTATTGCAATCATCGCATTCTGGCCGCTCATGACCGTGATCGTCTGGGCGATCGCCCTTGCGGTTGCGCTCATGCCACTCCACCAGCGGCTTTCGCGCAGGGTGAAGCCGTCGATCTCCGCGTTGCTGCTCACCCTCGGATTTCCCCTCGCGATCATGCTGTTCGTGTCGGCCGCATCGGTCGTGGTCTACAACGAGATCGAGTACACCGGAACCATGGTCTCCACGCTGGTCGAGGGCTTCAGCCATACCGGCTTCGCCACCTTCCTGCCCACGTTCACGGCGGCGCAGCTCGCCAATATGCCCCAGACGCTGATCCAGATGCTGCTGGGGGCCGTTCTCTCGCTCACCGAGAACCCGGCCCTCCTCCTGCTCCAGGTCGTCATTCTCTTCCTCTCCCTCTCGATGCTGCTCTACGATGGCGAACAGATCTGGGCTTCCGCGATGCGCAACCTCTCCCCGAAATTGTCGGCCGCCGTGGGGAGGATGTCCGAGATCGCGGGAAACACGATCTACTCTCTCATCGTCATCCAGATCTCCGCGGCCTTTCTCTCGTTTCTCCTCGCAATCCCGTTCTTCTCCTTGCTGGGCTACGGGCACGCCCTCCTCTTCGCCACCATGATCGGGTTCGCGATGCTGATCCCCCTCGTCGGCGCCCAGTTGTTTCTGCTCTTCTTTATCCTCTACATGCTCTCCCTGGGGGACATCAAGAGCGCACTCATCACTATGTTCATCGGCTACCCCCTGCTGAGCGGCTGGATCGACTTCTACTACCGCCCGGTGATGATGAAGAGGCGGGTGGCGGTGCACCCCGTATTCATGATAATCGGTATCTTCGCCGGTGTCCCGTTCATGGGAATTGTTGGATTTATTCTCGGCCCGGTACTCATCGCCCTCGCGGTAACCGGTTACGAGATCTATTCCGAACAGACGAGCTCACCGGGGGAGGTTTACGAACCCCTCTGATCCCGAAGCGTGATCCTGCGCCCCCGAGACCGAAGGATTACGACGCGCTATCGGGCGTTGCACGGATACCGACGTTCGGCCGGCAACGCAGACTATACCGGTTCCGCACCCGTCCGTTCTGCAATCGCAGATCGTGGTTCGAGGGCTGTTTCCGGATGCGAATCCCCGGCTCCTGCCGGCCAGAACCCGTCAAAGAATGCGGACCCGCCTGTCATTTTTCGCCACTCCCAAAACCGAATGAATCCCGATACAATTCTTTAAGTGTCAAGCGTGAGATGAACAGTCCGGATACGGATGCCGATTTTACAGCATTACGAAGCCACAACGGTGATGGTATGAATAAATCAGCAGGCGTGAGCTTTTTCAGGAACCACATATCCAATCGCGTTTTCAGGTCTGTCAAGCGCCCGACATATGCGTATATCGCCATCACGTCTTTGTGCAATTCCCGATGCACCTATTGTGATGCGTGGAAAAATCGCACGGAGAGCGGGCCGGATACCGACCAATGGAAAAAAATTAGGTGATTATTTAATTAGTGCCA
>DUGU01000109.1 GCA_013331215.1 Methanoregulaceae archaeon | reverse complement strand
ATACGATGCCGGAAGAGGAGCGGAGGAAACGGATCGACGAACTCCTCCACCTGGTCCAGCTCGAGGCGAAGCGGGATGAACGTATCAAGAACCTGAGCGGCGGCATGAAACGCCGGCTCGAGATCGCACGCGGGCTGATGACCCGGCCAAAGGTCCTCTTCCTCGATGAGCCCACCATCGGGCTTGACCCGCAGACCCGGATGCGGATGTGGGAATACATCAAGGGGGTCAACAACGAAGGGACCATCATCTTCCTCACCACCCATTACATGGACGAGGCCGACCAGCTCTCGAACCGGATCGCGATCATCGACTACGGCCGGATCGTCGCCGAGGGCCGGCCGTACGAGCTCAAGAACGCGCTCGGCCAGGACCTGATCTACCTGGAGACGGCCGATAACGCCCGGGCCCGAGCCGTGCTCGAGGGGACTCCGAACGTGGGCGCGATCCACGAGAAGGGCGGCGGCCTCCTCGTGATGGTCACGGACGACGGCACGCGGGTCCTGCCACACATGCTCGACGCCCTTCGGACAGAGAATGTCGCGGTGACCGGGATCAACATGAAGAAGCCCTCGATGGACGACGTCTTCATCCATTACACGGGCCGGGAGCTGCGCGACGAACGGGCCGAGAACGCGGCGACGGCCGTCAACCGCGCGGGGAGGCACTGATGGCGGACCGGCGGTTCCTGACGATCTACTGGCGCGACATGCTCCGGTACGTCCGGTTCAGAGCGCTCCTCTTCTCGTCGCTGGTCCAGCCGGCCCTCTGGCTCGCGTTCTTCGGGATCGCGATCTCGAGCAGCTTCGACGCCCTCGGATCGCAGCTCCCGGTCGTGCCGGGCGTTCCGCGCATCGGGTACCTGACCTACATGTGCGCGGGCGTGATTGCGATGACCACGCTCTTCACGAGCCTCTTCGGCGGCATGAGCCTCCTCTTCGACAAGAACTGGGGCCAGCTCCGCGAGGTGATGGCCGCGCCCATGAGCCGTTCGAACATCGTGCTCGGCACGGGCCTCTCGGGGGTCACCAAGTCGTGCATCCAGGCCGGGATCATCCTCGTCTTCGGCCTCCTGCTCGGCGTCAAATTCTTCGCCGGCTACAGTCCGCTCCACACGGTGGCCGCAATCGCCGGGATCCTCGTCTTCGTCTCGATCTTCGCGCTCGGCTTCGTCTTCCTCTCGGCCGCGATCGCTATCACGATGGAGTCGCCCGAGGGGATGCAGGGGATCATGACCCTGCTGACCATGCCGATCTTCTTCGCCTCGAACGCGCTTTACCCGGCGCAGGCGTTCCCCCCCGCCCTTCAGGCAGTCTCCGTCGTCAACCCGCTCACGCACCTGGTGACCGGGATCCGCTACTTCGCGATCGGCCCCGAGTTCTCGGCGATCGGCCAGACCTTCTCGTACTCGGTCGCCGACATCGCGGTCTCGTTCGGCGTGCTCTGCCTCTTTGCCGCCATCACCTTCGTGCTCGCCCTTTACCGGGTCAAGAGCGCGCGCGTGACCTAGGCGAGCGCCTCGAGGGCTGCGACGACGACCGCAGTCCGGCGCTCGATCACGCGGACAGCCTTCGGTTGCTCGTTCATGCCGCAGTGGGCGAGGTCGTTCCGGAGCTCCCCGATCGCCTGCCAGACCGACGCGATCCCCTCCGCATCGGCCAGAGCCTCGAACCGGTCCGAGAGGTCCGTGGGGTCGTGGGCCCGATGCTGGCGTGCGAGCATCGCGCCGGTCGCGGTTCGGCCGACGGTTTCGCGCACCTTCCAGTCGAGCCAGCGCTCGGCCGGGTACCCGAGGCGGAGGACGAGCAGGTTCACGAGCCACTCGCGCCCGAGCTCGACCGCCTGGAGCAGGAGCCCGTGGTCGAGCTGGTACCGCACGAGGGCCCGTTGCCGCCGGAGCAGGTCGCCGTCGAGGACCGGCGCCTCGTCCGCGAGCGGGCCGAGCCGGCCAATCTGCTCGATCAGGGGCCCGAGCGCCGGGAGATCGGCGGCGACCTCGCCCTCGACCTGGCCAAGGCGGGCGAGGAGGAGATGGGCCGCGAGGAACGCCTCGGTGGGCCGGGCGAGCCGGACGGCCGACGCGAACCTGGCCAGGTTGTTCGCGAACGGCTTNNCCCGCCGCTGCCGATGGGCCCGGTTCTGAATCCCGGCAAAGAGCGCGGAGAGTGCGCCCGCATCGAGGTACCGGAGGAATCCGTTGACCGCGCCGACCCAGTCGAGCACCTCGACGAACGGGGTCAGGTCGTGGACCGGAAGCTCGGTCGTGGTCCGCCCGGGCCAGGCCCCGTAGAAGACCCGCTCGATTCGCGCTCCCTTCAGTTCGCGGAGGTAGGGCAGGGCGAGAAAGACCACGAACGGCAGCGGCCCCGAGGCATGGGTCAGGTCCACGATCAGCCGCTCACCCTCGTCCACGGCGCCGCAGATCGCCTCGAAGCAGGCCCAGAGGCCGGCCTCCGAGTCGCAGTCGGGGAGCGGGACCACGGTCTCGTCGCCCGGCCCGGTCTCGCCCGGGGCGAAGACCACCATCTCCTCGGGCTCGAAGAGCACGACCAGGGCGCCCGCGACGGTCATCGCCGTGCAGGCCCGGTCGTCGCAGACCCAGACCGTCGCCCCCGGCGCGCCCTCGGGCGGCGCGAAGGTCAGGAGCTTCGTCATCGGCGAGTGCAGGGGATGCAGAGCCGCCGCCCGTCGCGCTCGACGACGCGGTGCTCGGACACGGACTCGCCGCAGGCGTCGCAGCTGACGGAGCGGTGGATCTGCGCCGGCTCGGGCGCCGGGCCCGCTACCGGGGTGACGACGAAGAGATCGTCGGCCGGTGCCTCGAGGATCGCGTCGCAGACAGCGCGGAGGCGGCGTTCGTATTCGTCGCGCTCGTCTGGGGTCGCCGTGCCCCCCTGGACCCGGTCACGGAGCGCGCCGAAGCCCGGGTCGAAGCGCGCCGTCGAGAAATCCGGCCGCGTGGCAACGCGGACGCCGCGCCCGCTCGTCCGGTCGTAGAAGGTGTAGACGTGCTTGCCGTAATCGAGGAAGCGGAGGTTGCCCTTGCCGAAGGTGCAGCCGGTCCGCACCTGGAGCCCGTCCACGCCGCAGGCGTCGTTCTCGACGACGGCGACGACCTCCTCGTCGCCGGCGGGGTCGGCGCCGAGCGCCGCGAGGCCGGCGCCGGCGGCCCGGTACCCGAGGGCGAGCCCGGGGCAACGGTGGCCGTGGAACGAGACCGCATCCTCGAAGGAGTGTGTACCGGTCATTGACTCATCAAGGACGGGCGAGGGAAAAAAGGTGCGGGAGCGGTCCGCGGGTCAGGGCCGCTTCAGCTCGCGGCGGAGGTAGGCCAGCGCCGCCACGCCGACCGCGATCCAGACGAGGTAGAAGATGGTNNCCGACGAGGGCGACGATGAACCCGAAGGGGTTGAACGGCTCGCCCACGAGGAACGGGGTGCCATCGGGAAGCGGGGGGACGGTCGCCAGTCCGGAGAACAGCGGCGCCGTGGCGTTGGGGACGGGCTGCATACAGTGCTTTCGCAGCGCGACGATAAAGGCCATGCCCCGCTCCATTCCGGCAGGTCCAACCGTTCCTGTCGTGACGGTATCGCATCCACGGGTGATCGGATGAACCGAACGACCCTGATCCTGGCCGGCGCGGCGATCCTCCGCCGGGGTCGCGGCGACGGGTCCCGTCATGGGGTCTCTCTGTTCCGGGGCGGGAGGGGCGACACGTGCCGGGGAGCGCCGGCGGGCCGTGGAGACTGTTGTCGGCCGGCCGTGATCATCATGATCAGCAGGCGCCGATTCTGTTGATCATGGACACGGAGGGTTCTGCGGGCGCGGTTCGGCGAGATCTCGTCATTCCGGCGTTTTCCGTTCGGCCGTTGACAACAATCCCGATCAGAGAGAGAACCGGAAATCCGGTATCACGCCAGTTCCGTGCCGGCAGCCGTGATGTCGGCAATGTTCTCTTTATCCTCGCTTAAAGAAGTGAAGTTTCTTTTTCCAGCACCAATATTATCCATGGGTATAGTGGCAAACTAGCCAC